>CAMALD010000001.1 GCA_945836355.1 uncultured Lachnospiraceae bacterium
CTTATTTCCTTTCATTATTTCAGGTTATGTGCAACAACGGCTGCAAGAGCGATGGAATTTACCTTGGTTTCAAAAGTGTCCGAACGGCTTGTCAGGATAACCGGAGCCTGTGTACCGGTAAGGATGCAGCCGTTTTTGCACGGTGTGAGATGTACCAGAGCCTTGTACATCAGGTTGCCTGCGTGGATATCCGGGAAGATAACGATATCGGCGTCACCGACAATCTTACGTCCCTCGGCGCCCTTATGCTTTGCTGCCTCCGGGTCGATGGCGAGGTCGAAGGAAAGAGGGCCGTCCACGATACATCCGGTAATCTCGCCCTCCTCGTTCATGCGGGTAAGCTCGGCAGCCTCTACGGTAACCGGCATCTTCGGGTTTACAACCTCAACGGCTGCAAGCGGAGCAACCTTCGGGCATTCGATGCCGCAGGCATGTGCGACTGCTACGGTGTGCTCGATAATCGCCTTCTTATCCTCAAGAGTCGGATAAGGGATGAATGCAACATCGGAGAGGAAGAGCAGGTGATCAACTCCAGGAATCTCAAATACAGCCACATGGGAGAGCGGCTTGCCGGTACGAAGCCCCACCTCTTTATCCAAAACGCTTTTTAAGAAGCTCTTGGTGTCAATAAGTCCCTTCATGTACATGTCTGCCTTTCCGTCATGTACGAGAGCGACTGCTGTATGTGCAGCCTCCTGAATATCCTTAACATCGATGACCTCATAATCGGAGAGATTCATGTTAAGCTCTGCTGCAATTACGCCGATCTTGTCTGCGTCGCCGACCAGAATGGCATCTGCAATACCGCGCTCTTTCGCAGCCTTGACTGCCTCCAGTACCGGAGCGTCCTGTGCTACAGCGACGGAAACCTTCTTTTTACTTCCGGTCGTAGCGATAAGTTCCTCAAATCCTTTACTCATAATCCTTTGCCTCTTTTCTTAAAATCATTAATCATACGCTGTAAATCGGGGCATATGACCATAGTCGCTAAAATAATAACACTTTTTATAAAAAAAATCAAGAAACCATTCGCTTTCCTGTTTTCCACAGCCCAAAAGATACTTGACAAAGAAAACGTTCGTTAACTATAATGAGATAAGAAAGAACATAATTCCGCTCAAAAGAAGGTTGAAAAGTATGGGGAAACAAAACAGAAAAATACATATACTCATCGCGGCTCTTGCGATATTTTGCTTTCAGGTTTTATATTTTCAGCTGACGATTGTGCTGCTTCAGAAAAGCGCAGAAGTACTGCCTGCCATGTCAAATGACTGTTATATGATGATTCACCATACCTATGAATTTCTGCTTGTTTTTCTGCTTTCATTCCTGATACGTATTTTTAGGCGTATCGATTTCGGGTATCACGTGAAAGACTGGAAAAAAGGACTTATGTGGTGTGGGATTGCTATTGTGTTTCAGATTACGGTAAGAATTATTCTTTGCATTGTATCGGGCTCATGGGGATTACATTTTCAGGCGGATACTTTTATCTTTCAGCTTTTTTTCTCAGGACTTGGTGAAGAGATATTGTACCGGGCCGTGCCCCTTGCAATCCTGCCGCTTGTGTGGGGCGGCGAGATGTGTGTCAGAGTCGGAGCAGGATGCAAAATATATATTGATGTGCTGATATCGGCACTGTTTTTTGCTTTGGCGCACATTTCATTTCAATTTGGTGTGAGTGGTATCAGTTATAGCTGGTTGCAGCTTTGCTGTGCTTTTGTGATGGGAATTTGCTTCGGAATGGTGTATAAGAAAACGAACAGTGTATGGACATGTATGATAATACATGGAATTGTTAATGTCATTGCGGTATCTGTTTAATCGGAATCAGCGATAGCCGGAGCTATGATAATGTAAATCGGGAAGGGAATTTTTATGAATAAAGACTGGGCGGAAAAAAATAAGCAGATACAGGTATTATTGGGCAAAGAAGGTACTTACCGGGAAGGTATTGAGCGCTTGCTTGAATTGCGTCAGGAGCTGTTTGAACAGGTTACCTGCATAATCAATGGTTTCCCGAGGGAAGCATTTTATCAGATGCCGTACGCAAATGCCCCGGGGTATCACAGTAAGACGCTGGCATATTCTATCTGGCATATTTTCCGCATTGAGGATATTGTGGCGCATTCTCTGATTCAGAAGGAGGAGCAGCTTCTGTTTGCGTGGAATTACCGGACGAAAATCGGTACGAATCGGATTACGACAGGCAATGAACTGCAGGGCGGGCAGATTGCTGCCTTTTCAAAGGAACTGGATGTAAGGGCGCTGTATGAATATGCAAAAGAGGTTATGCGGTCGACAAATGAGCTTCTGCAGAACATGGATTATCCGGAACTGTACAGAACCTTTGAAGAATCGGATAAGGAGAGGCTGATTCAGTCGGAGTGCGTGAGCAGGGAGGAAGAGGCGGTCTGGCTGATTGATTACTGGTGCAGCAAGAATGTGCTGGGGCTGATAAAAATGCCGTTTTGCAGACACTGGATTATGCATATTGAGGCGATGCAGCGGATCAAAAACAGATTATGCAGACTTGCGCGCAAGGGAGTTGACCCGATAGCTTATTGCGGCTTCTCCTGTAACCATTGCTTCCTGGGACAGTGGTGCGGCTCCTGCAGAACACAATATAACGCCTGCTCCTTTGCGACCTGTTTCGAGGATAAAACCTGCCCCAACGTGGCATGCTGTCAGGCTAAGAATATCGATGGCTGTTATGAATGTGAAGAATTAGCAGACTGTACGAAAGGCTTTTACACACCGGAAAATGACGGCGCGAATGCGGCAAAGGCGCAGGCAATGTTTATCAGAAAGCACGGGAAGAAGGCATTTCTCAAGGTTCATGATAAGCTTCACGAGCAATATGACTTTGCAAAAACACAGGAAATTCTCGGGCATGATATGTATGAAGGGCTGGCAATCCTGGAGAGAGAATATAGTGCCAAGTAAAAAGAGAGCGGATGAGGGGGAGGCAGGCATGACCACGATACAAAAGCAATTATTTGAATTGAAGGACGAGAAAAATGCGCAGTTTCAGGCGAAGCTGACGCCGGGAGTGGACAGGGAGCTGTTTTTGGGAGTCCGGGTTCCGGTTGCGAGAGCGCTTGCAAAGCAATATATCAAAAATCCGGAATGTGAGGAGTTCTTAAATGAGCTGCCGCACAAGTATTTTGATGAAAATATGCTGCATGTTCTTTTGGTGTCCGAAATAAAAGAATATGACAGGTGTGTGGATGAAATTGATAAAATTCTTCCGTATGTGGACAACTGGGCGGTCTGTGATGTGCTCTCCCCCAAAGTATTCAAAAAAAATAAGGATAGGCTTATCAAAAAGATATATGAATGGTCAGGCTCAAAAGAAACCTACACATGCAGATTTGGCATTGAAATGCTGATGAGTCATTTTCTGGACGATGATTTTAAGGCGGAGTACTTAGAGCTTCCGGCTGGTATACAAAGCGAAGAATACTATGTCAACATGATGCTTGCATGGTTTTTTGCCACGGCTCTTGCAAAGCAGTGGGAGGCGTCCGTGGTGTATTTAGAGGAGCGCAGGCTTGATGTCTGGGTACATAATAAGACCATACAAAAGGCCTGCGAGAGCTACCGGATAACGGATGAGCAGAAGTCCTATCTCAGGAGTCTGAAACTCAAGGCATCCCTATATTGAAAACAGTCTCAAACTATGATATGATGACAATATGGTGGCGTGTATGTATGCGCGCGTGTATGGCGGTTATCAATGTGACAGGAGGCAGGTATGGAAGAGATCAGTGCAGAAAACAAAGAGAAGATTGCGGCGTTAGAGGCTGAAAATGTGAAGATCAAAGAGGGTTTTGATTCGTACTATGTAGTAATCGGAAGAAATTACTATGAGAAGCCGGATGGCAGCGAGGCAGCCATTCAGGAGGCTGTGGATAAGCTGGATGGTCTGAAGCGGGAGATTCATGAAAATGAGAAGTGCATTTTGAAGCTGAAGGGCTTCCGACTGTGCCCATGCTGTGAGAGTATTGTGGAGGAGGGAGCTATGTTCTGCGGCGAGTGCGGCACCCGCATGGAGGAGATTCCGGAGGCAGATGAGGATACGGTTATTTGCTCCTGCTGCGGTGCGCGCAACGAGAAGGGAAAGAAGTTCTGCGGAATCTGCGGTCAGAAGCTTGAGGCGGCGGAAGCTGCGGTGAGTGAGGCGGCAGAGTCTGTAGCGGCAACAGCCGAGGCAGAGCCTGAGAAAGCAGCACCGGTTGAGGAGACTGTGAAGCCGGAGAGACCGAAAACAATTTTCTGCCCGAACTGCGGAACGCAGCTGCCGGGGGATGCACTGTTCTGCGGCGAGTGCGGATACCGGATTGAGATTTAGAAAATTCTGATACAAAAATGAAAGACCAAAAAAGTTCCGCCCACACCGGGCGGAACTTTTTTGCGTAATAGGAAATTACGACCATTTCCTATTACACAAAAGTGCTCCGACAAGGATAAAAACTGGTTATTATCACTAAAAATATTGAACTTTTTCGGTAGGTTAATACATTGCGGGGCAGAGGGGTTCGTGCTATGATTAATAATGGCAAAATAGGAAACCAGAATGGGGGAACGGACGGAAATGAAAAGGCGTAAGGCTATGATACGAACTGCTGCAGCACTTTTGCCATCGATGCTGTTGTCGGGCTGTGGGCTTCTTCCGGCGGAGGATACCGGAGGACGGGTGGTGCTCGTGCAGGCAACCGATGAGGTGTCGTATGAGCTGGCACAGGCGGCAATAGGGGATGTGGAGCTTACCAAGACAATATATTGCACTTACTCACAGTTGAAGGAAGAGAATTTAAGCTTTGGCGTGAGGGGACCGGTACAGTATGTCTATGTGAAAACCGGTGATACGGTAAAGGAGGGGGATCTTCTTGCCAAGCTGTACACGGATGATTTGGATAACGAGATTGAAAATCTGGAATATACAGTAGAGAAAAATGAGATTCTTCTTGCGCAGGCACAGGAGCTCAAGGAGTTTGATCTGACGGCTCTGGAGCGAAGCTACAGTGCCGGTCAGATGACGAATCAGCAGTATCAGGCGCGTGTTGCCGAACGGGAGGAGAGCTATAAAAAATCCCTGCAGGAGTATCAGGACGAGCTGTATATTGCCGGGCTTCGTCTGGCGCGCTGCCGTGAGCAGAAGGCAGGAAGCGAGATTTATGCCGGCATGGATGGCACAGTATCTTATGTAAGGACCAATCTGCAGGGCAGCTATATCATGGAAGGAAATAATGCCATTACTGTCATTGACAGCACGAAGTGTGCATTCCGGTCCGAGAATATGGAGTATGCCGAGTACTATATACCGGGCGAGGAAGTGATTCTGTCAGGTGGAAGCGGTGTAGAGTATGTGACGACGGTGATGGCGCCGGAGGATGCACCGGATAACGAGCATGTGTATTTTGCGTTAAAGGAGCTGGATTTCCAGCTTTCGGTAGGTACGAGGGCAACACAGAAGCTGGTATTGGATTCCAGACAGAATGTGCTGACGATACCAATCAGTGTTATGCATCTTTCCGCGGGACAGCCTTATGTGTATTGTGAGGATGAGGGAGGCCTGAAGGAAATGCGGTATATTACGACGGGGCTTGTCGGCACGAAGTATGTGGAGGTGCTGGACGGTCTGTCGGAGGGTGATATTTTGATAAGAAAATAGCAGACGGGCAGAAAGGATATAAAAATGTATATGAAAAGGAAAGACATAAAACGCTGCCTGGGCATCGGGCTGTGTGCGGTTCTGCTGGCAGGCTGCGGGAAGGCTGCGGGGCATGAAGCGGCTGAAGTGCCGGAGCTGATAGAGCCGGTGGATGTGACATCAGAGGAGGCGGTTATCGAGCGCCGGGACGTATATGTGGTGAATTATTATGAGTCGGCAGTGCTGCCGGAGATAACGGAGCTGTGCTTTGAGATTTCCGGCACTGTGCGGGAGGTCAGAGTGGCCATCGGCGATGTGGTACGTGAGGGTGATGTGCTCGCGGTGATGAACAAGTCGATGGATTCGAACTATTACAATCTGCTCAATCAGCTGATGTCGCTGCGTTCGAGCTATACGGGCAGCAACCGCACGCAGGAAATTGAGATTGAGAGAGGCAGGCTGACCGGTAAGAATATGGACCGCGAGGAGCTTTTGCTCAGGCAGCAGAAGGAGATACAGGAGATGGAGGAGCTGCATCTGATTGCTCAGATCGAGGATGCGCTGGTGGCACAGGGAGAGACGAAGATTGTGGCGCCGTATGACGGGATGATTGTCGGACTGGCTTCCGATGCGGGCAGCAATGTATCGGAGACAACGCCTGTGGTCGCCATTGCGAATGAGAATGATTATTACCTGAGCTGTCCGTTTATCAGCGAAAAGACAATTAACGAGAGTCATGACTATTATGCGAATATCAACGGCAGGAGGTACGAGCTTGAATATCTGCCGATTGACCGCGCCGAGCTTGAGGCGATGACGGTCAGCGGCGTGACACCTACCACCAAATTCCGCATCAAGGCGGACAAGGATGTGAAGGTGGGGGATTTTGCGGTAATCTGCATGGTGACCGATTACCGGGAGAATGTGGTGGCGGTACCCCGCACGGCATTGTACAAGGATCACGGAAATTATTACATCTACCTCATTGAAGGGGAGAACCGCATTCAGACACCGGTCACTCTGGGTGTGTATGGAGCGATGTTTGTTGAGGTGTTAAGTGGTGTAGAGGAAGGAGCGCGCGTGTATGTCAAAGAGTAGAATCAAAGTATTGGCAGTCGCACTGGCAGCAGGATTTTTGCTGCAGAGCACTTCCGTTACCGCAGATGAGTTGGGATTTGTTACCACAACGGTTGAGAGAGGCACTATTTCGGTGACTTCTCAGGCGAATGTGTCGGTGGAATATCCGCACAGAGAACCGATTGTATTTTATTCTGGTTATGGTTCTGCTTCGTTTGTCAAGTATTATGTAGACCGCTATGATATGGTGGAGGAGGGCGACCCGATTGCAGAGATTTATACCTTTGTGGATGACATCGACTACGAGGAGCTCTGTCTGGACTTAGAGCGTGCAAGGCAGGAGCGGGATGATTTTTATGTAAAGTATGAAAAGGAGATTGCGCAGGCCGAGGAGAATATCGAGAAGGCAGGCAGCGAGAGGGAGAAAAAGCTGGCAAGGTTTGAGTGGGAGCTTTGCAAAATTGATCTGGACAGTACAAAGGAAGAGCTCGACCGCAAGGTAGAGCAGCTGGAAGAGCGCATGGAATCCATTGAAGAGGCGAAGGAGACCACACAGATTCTGGCACCTGCTACAGGCAGCGTGGGACGCCTGCAGTCGTATTGGCCGTGGGAGACCATCTACAACGGCACGGTGCTCGGTGAGATTTATCTGGTGGATGAGCCGATTTTTTCGGTGCAGGATTTGACCGGAATTTTGCGCTACGGGATGAAGATTGACATTGAGGACAGCAAGGGAAATCACTACGAGGGCACGGTAGTGTCCTGTAGTAAGCGATACCTTTCGGACGGCTTTGCAAAGGATGATGCATATATCCAGATGGAAGAGCTGCCGGAGCAGTTAAGCAATATGACTGCCCACTATGAGACAATGCGCATTGAGAATGTGCTGATTGTGGATTCAAAAGCAGTAAAGACGGATAATGACGGCAGCTATGTTATGGTGCTTGCGGACGGAAAGCTGATGAAACGTTATTTTGTGGCAGGAAGATCGACCAACGGCAAGTGCTATGTGGTGGACGGACTGGATGAAGGCATGACAGTGGTAATCAATTAGCAGCATTTTTGCATAAGCGAAGAAGGAAAGGGCGTGATGATAATATGATGCAGATTATGCTGCAAAAAATATTGCATAAGAAATGGATGGTTATCAGTCTGTTAATCGGCAACATTCTCCTGATTGCTGTGGCGGCAAGCCATCCGATGTATCAGGACGCATCCCTGCAGCGCATGCTGTCGGATGAGTTTGGTACCTATATTGAAGACAATAACAAGAACGCTGCGATGGTGCAGCTGACCGGACGTGTGCGCAAGAACTGCGGTACCGGCGATTATATGAGGATGAAGGGCATCGCGGAGGAGTTTTGCCGGGCACTTGATGTGAAGGAGCAGATGCGTGTAGTACATAACAGTCTGATTGTCAGCGCAGCACGCTGGGAGATGGAGCGCGACAACAAGATAATGGAGAATAAACTCAAAATCGGTGCGCTTAACGATATGGATCAGCATGTCGAGGTAGTCAGCGGACGTATGTATTCGACATCAGTTGCCGAGGACGGATATATCGAGGCGGTTGTTACGATGAACGGGTTTGTCGAGATGAATCTGCTGGTCGGCGACACGATGGAGTTCCGCTACATCAAGGATGCTGACGGCAATTTTGTCAAGGTACGCGTGGTGGGTGTTGTCAATAATTCAGAGGCGGTTGACCCATACTGGGTAGAGAGCCCGGATACGTTTATCAATGAGCTGCTGATTGACCCGCAGCTGTTTGATGCTCTGTTTGTCAACGGCGGCAAGATGTTTGAGTATAACACGGAATGGTTTATCGTGTTTGATTATGAGACACTGGATTACGAGAATGTGCAGGCGGCAATTAATCAGACCAATGTATATCTGGAAAACCAGAATAGCTTCGGAAAGATGGAGGAACCGGCATATCTGGCGTTGCTGGAGCATTTTCTGGCTAATGAGAAGAAGGTGGATGTCACGCTGACGATACTGCAGGTGCCGGTGCTGGTGCTGCTGTGTGCATTCCTATTCATGATTTCCAGGCAGATGATTGAAATGGAGCAGAGTGAGATTTCCCTGTTAAAGAGCCGTGGTGCAAGTAAGGGGCAGATTTTCCGGCTGTATTTGATGCAGTCGACCTTTCTGGCACTCATCGGTCTGTTTGCGGGGCTGCCGCTGGGCAGTTTTCTCTGCCGCATTCTGGGCTCCGCGAGTGCGTTCCTGGAGTTTGTGCAGAGACGTGCCCTGCAGGTGCGCTATACCTCAGAAGTATTTCTGTATGCTTTCGCAGCAGTACTGGTATCTATTTTGATGACGGTGCTGCCGGTATTAAAGCAGAGCGGGATTTCCATTGTGCGCCAGAAGCAGTCGAAGGCGCGCAGAAAGAAGCCGTTGTGGCAGAAGCTGTATCTGGATATCATTATTCTGGCAGTATCGCTCTACGGCTATTACAGCTTTGGCAATCAGAAGGACAACATGGTATCGGCTGTTATGACCGGTGAGGCGCTGGACCCACTGCTGTTTTTGAGCTCTTCCCTGTTTATTCTGGGTGCGGCGCTGGTCTGCCTGCGTCTGCAGCCGCTACTGGTGCGTTTTATTTACTTTATCGGTAAGAAAACGTGGAAACCGGCGGGCTATGCATCCTTTTTGCAGATTATCCGGACCGGAAGCAGGCAGTATTTCATTATGACCTTCCTCATGCTGACGGTTGCACTTGGTATTTTTAATACGACGGTTGCCCGCACGATTCTGGCAAATGCGGAGCAGAACCTGATCTACAATACCGGCGCGGATATTGTCATTCAGGAGGTATGGCCGAGCAATGAGCTGTCGGTGCGCATGGGCATGGCGGATGAACTGATTTATACGGAGCCGGATTACGGCAAGTACGGCCAGATTGAAGGCGTGAAATCCATGACAAAGGTTTATGTGAACAGCGATGTGGAGCTTTTGCAGAATTCCAAGAGCATGCCGGTGGAAAATCTGATTTTGTACGGAATCAATACAAAGACCTTCGGCGAGACCACAAATCTCAAGGAAGGCTTGATGGAGGAGCATTTCTACACTTATCTGAATAAGCTGGCGATTAATTCGGACACAGTGTTGCTGTCAAGCTCGTTCCGCGATGTACTGGGCTTTGAGGTCGGAGATTCGATTACCTACCAGGCATCGTCCGAATCCAAGATTACCGCAACGGTATGCGGCTTTGTTGATTATTTTCCGGGCTACCCGAAGACAGTGCACGGAGTACACCCGGATGGCACGGCATATGAGGAGCCATGCTATATGATTGTTGCGCATCTGTCCACCATCCAGAAAAACTGGGGGGTAAAGCCGTATGAAATCTGGTTTGACGTGGATTCCAACGACGGCTTCTACCGTTTTGTGGAGGAGAACAATGTGAAGCTGAGCAAGTGTGTGGATACGGCGGTGGAGCTTGCAAATATCAAGCGCGACACTCTGTTTGAGGGAACGAACGGTATTCTGACCATGAGCTTTATCGTTATTCTGATATTGTGCAGCGCGGGTTATTTGATTTACTGGATATTGTCGATTCGTTCGAGGGAGCTGCTTTTTGGTATCTTCCGTGCGATGGGTATGTCCCGCGGGGAGATTATCCGCATGCTTTTAAACGAGCAGGTATTCTCCAGCCTTCTTTCCATCGGCTGCGGCGCAATCATCGGCGTGCTTGCATCGCGCATGTTTGTGCCGATGATTCAGCTGGCATATTCGGCAGCGGACCAGGTACTTCCGATGGAGCTGATTACTCAGAATTCGGATATGGTAAGACTGTTCGGAATCATTGCACTGGTATTTGTGGTCTGCCTCGGTGTTCTGGCACGCCAGATCTTCAAGATGAAGATTGCCCAGGCATTGAAGCTTGGTGAAGATTAAACGGCAGGATGCGATAATTGGAACGGAGGATGCTAAATATGATAGAGACAAAGAATGTATGCCGTGTATTCCCAATTGCGGGCGGCGAGTCATTTCAGGCATTAAAGGATATTTCAATCAATATTCCGAAGCAGAAGCTCACAATCCTGCGCGGTAAATCCGGTTCGGGAAAGACAACCCTGCTGAACATTATCGGAGCGCTGGATGCGCCGAGCAGCGGTCGTGTGATTTTTGACGGGGAGGATATCACGGATATATCGGATAAAGAAAGAGAGCAGCTGCGGCGCGAGAAAATCGGATTCATTTTCCAGTCGGTATCGCTGATTCCGATGATGACGGTCTACGAAAATGTGGAATTTGCTTTAAGACTTTCGAAGTATAAGGGCGACCGCAAAAAGCGGGTGGAGGAATGCCTTCATCTGGTAGGTCTGGGAAAGCGTATGCAGCATATGCCGCAGGAGCTTTCGGGCGGTGAGCAGCAGCGTGTGGCGATTGCCCGTGCGATTGCCCATCAGCCGCAGGTCATCTTTGCCGATGAGCCAACTGCGGAGCTGGATACCGCTACTTCCCACACCGTAATCCGCATGTTTAAGGATTTGATTGAGAAGCAGGGCATTACGATTGTTATGACCACACATGATATGTCCCTGATGGGTGCGGGCGATGTGGTGTACACCATAGAGGATGGATGCTTAAAGCAGCCGACGGACGAGTAGAAGGAGGCAGATTATGGCAGAAGAACAAATACAGGAACAAAACGGGCCAATGATTCTGGCGGATAATCTGGTGAAGATATACAAGACGGCGGAACTGGAGGTTCTGGCGCTTCAGGGTCTGGATCTGACCGTAGAAAAAGGAGAGCTGCTGGCAATCATCGGTAACAGCGGCAGTGGTAAATCCACCTTTCTGAACATGCTTGGCGGTCTGGATACGCCGAGCGCAGGTAAGCTTTTCGTGGACGGAAAGAATCTCTTTACCATGACCGAAAAGCAGCTGGTAAAATATAAGAGAGATACGGTGGGCTTCGTATGGCAGAACAACGCCAGAAACCTGCTTCCATATCTGAGTGCGCTGGAAAACGTGATGACGCCGATGCATTTCAGCTCGGAAAAGCAGAAGAAGGAGCGTGCGTTAGAGCTTCTTGATCTGGTCGGCATGAGCCATAAAAAGACGAGCCGTTTGAATCAGCTCTCCGGTGGTGAACAGCAGAGAATCGCAATTGCAATCGCTCTTGCCAATGCACCGAAGCTGCTTCTGGCCGATGAGCCGACCGGCTCGGTGGACCGCAAGACCGCGGATTTCATTTTGGATGTCTTCCGCCGTCTGAACCGTGAGCTCGGACAAACCATCGTCATTGTAACGCACGATGTGGCATTGTCAAAGCAGGTGCAGCGCGTGGTGGCAATCCGCGACGGCAAGTTCAGCAGCGAGCGCGTGTTAAAGGAGCATTACTCCCTGAATCTGGATGAGGCAGCTGCAAACTGGCAGGAGGATGAGACGCAGGAAGAATTCGCAATCATCGACCGCGCAGGTCGTGTGCAGATTCCGAGACAGCTTCTGGATGAGGCTGGCGTGGAGGGCAACAAGCTGCGCATGGGACTGGTGGACGGAAAGATTGTACTGGAGAAGCAGTAACCGTAATAAAAAAAGGACAACCGGAACAGGTTGTCCTTTTTTACATAAATAGGAAATATCAGCAGTTTCCTATTATGTGAAAAAAACATATCTTTATGTAAGCTTACTGTACCTTCTGCATCTCAAGCTGCGCTGTGACAAGGCCGTAATAAATGCCCTGCTTCTCCATCAGCTCGTTGTGAGTGCCAATCTCCGCAATATGGTGGCCGTCGATGACGACGAGACGGTCGGCATCCTTTAAGGTCGAGAGGCGGTGCGCGATAGCAAAGGTTGTACGTCCGGCAGTCAGGCGCGAAAGTGCTTTCTGAATCAGATATTCGCTCTCGGTATCCAGACTCGCGGTTGCCTCATCGAGGATGAGGATTTTCGGGTTGTTTAGGATGGCGCGCGCGATAGCGATACGCTGGCGCTCTCCGCCCGAAAGATTGAAACCGCGCTCACCTACATAGGTATTGTAGCCGTCCGGCGTGCGGCAGATGAAATCGTGGGCATTTGCCATCTTGGCGGCACGGATAACCTCCTCATAGGTCGCATCCGGCTTCGCAAATTTGATATTGTTCAGGATGGTGCCGGAGAACAGGAAGGTTTCCTGTAATACCACACCGATCTGGGAATGGAAATTCTCGAGGCGGATATCACGGATGTCTCTGCCGTCGATGAGCAGCTCACCGTCATCCAGCTCGTACAGGTGCATAATTAGGTTGATCATCGTGGATTTTCCGGTACCGGAAGCACCCACCAGACCAATCATCTCGCCCGGCTTTACTGTGAGATTGATATTCTCAAGCACCGGCTTGTAGGAACGATATCCGAAGGTTGCATGCCGGAATTCGATGGAGCCCTTGATGTCTTGGTCAGTTGCCTGTGCGCGGTCGACAATGCGTGGCTCCTGTGACATAACATCGTTGATACGCTCCACACTGTTGACCAGGTTCATAAGCTGGCGCGGAAGGTTAGTCAGCCAGTTTAAGTACATGTAAAGCATGGAGGTGTAGTTGATGAACTGCAGAAGCTCACCCGGTGTTTTGGTACCGTTTAACACATCACTGCCGCCAAAGAAAATGATGAGATATACACCCGCACCCATGATGAAGGATAGCGCCGGATAAAACAAAGCCCAGAAGACCTCGTTGTTGCGGTTGATCTTTGCAAAGGAATCAGCCAGCTCGTTAAAATGTCCGGCTTCCTCCTCCTCCTTACCGTAGGATTTTACAACGCTCATACCGGACAGCACGTCCTGCAGGGAGCTGTTGACATCATCGTCCTTCTGCCACTGGCGATGAAAACGCCGGTGAATATTCTTTTTAAATGCTGTGGACAGTACAAGCGCAATCGGAATAAAAATAAAGGAAATCAGCGCAAGTTTTACATCCAGAATCAGCATATAGATGATATCAAAGATAAAAATGATGAGTACGGTAAACATGTTGCAGAAAACATCCTGCATGAACTGTTTTATGCGTGCTGTATCGTGCACCACACGGTTCATCAGCTCGCCCGGACGGCGGTCGTTGATGAAGGAAAGCGATAGAATCTGAATCTTGTGATACAGCTTTGCACGCAAATCCATACTGAGCATAGAGCCCAGCTTTGCGCACAGGTATGCCTTGACAATATTAAGGATTACCATGCCGATGCTGAGGCAGAAAATGATGCCGAGGAAAAAATAAGCCTGCGGAAGTGTCCCTTTGGCATTGTCTAAGACATCATCGATCAAACGCTTCTGGATTTCCGGATTCAGTAAGGTGACGACGGCAGCCAGGGTCATAAAGAAAGCGATGACAAAGAGCCGCTTTTTATAAGGGGCGAGCATCGAAAGAAATTCTTTGACAAAGCCGCCGCTCTTTTTGCTGCAGTGAGGGCATTCCCTAGTGCCCGGCAATGCCCGGTGGCATTTCGGGCAGGTGCGCTCGTACTCCTCGCTGGTGACCAGATTAAAGTTGCCGCCAAGAAACATCATGCTGCCCCTCGCCACATACGAGAAGCGGGCCAGATGCTTTCCGGAGAAACGCGCGGCAATCCATTCCTCTCCCCCGGTGGTGATGAGAAGGAGTCCGCAGTCAATCTGTGGTTCGCTGGCAATTTTTTCGCAGTCGGATAGCAGGTATTCGTTTTTTCGTGTACCCTGCTCGAGAATTACAATACGTCTGTGTGTCACCACAACATACGAATTGTCGAGAAAGCTGCCGGCTTCGTCAATGTCGTACGGCACGGCGTAGCAGATTTCCTCGTCATCGGGCAATGCCAGAAGCGCCAGATTTTCTTTGGATAAATCGTATTTCAGTATCATAGCGTTTTACGCCTTTCTAAAAATCAGTGGAGCGCTCCCTGACGGAGCGGACCGGTTTACAGGAACAAATCGAGCTTTTTGAGCTCCCTGGCACTCAGCTTCGTAATGTCCGGAATCTCAAAACGGTTTTCATCAATGTCGGAGATGAGGATGCGGGTCTCGGAGAGATGCACTACCGCATGACCGCCCATATTGATGGTGAAACGGCAGGCACCGCGGTCGGTTACGACATCAAAATAGGCATAGCCGTACTCGTCCTTGATATTGATAATCTTGGTGATAATCGGGGTAAAATAGCGCAGATTTAACTGCTCCGTCAGCATCTGCGCGGTCTCCTTCGAGACATTTTTCATGTCCTCAATCACGCCGATTTCCTTCGAATGCTCATCCGGCGTGCGGATGGAAATGTACTTGTCCGGGTCAGAGAACGGGAACATGCGGATAACCTGCACGCGCGGGTAAAACTCGTCACCGATGCGCACACTGACGAAGCCGCCCTTCGTGCGCTCAAAAACAGCATTGTCTTTATCAAGATAGCGGAGCTTCAGCATCTCCTCGGTTTCTTTTTCCATCTGCTCCAGGTTAAAATCCTCGTATTCTCCTCCGCCCGGATGCGGTCCGTGTCCCGGACCCATCGGTGGTCTTCCGAATGGTGGCATAGGTATTCCTCCTTTATAAATGAAAATGTAATTGCAGCTTTATTATTCAATGCCCTTTAACGCCAGGGCCTTTGTCTGCAGCTCCATCAGCTTGTAATAGGTGCCGTGCAGCTCGGTCAGCTCCTGCTGTGTGCCCTCCTCGGTAATCTCGCCGTGATCGATGACCACAAGGCGGTCTGCATCGCGCAGCGTGGAAAGGCGGTGTGCGATGGAGATGGTCGTGCGGCCCTTCACCAGATAATTGAGGGACGCCTGAATGGCCTTTTCGGTCTCGGTATCCACGGAGGCAGTCGCCTCGTCAAGAATCAGAATCTTCGGGTTGGCAAGGATGGCGCGGGCGATGGAAATGCGCTGGCGTTCTCCGCCCGAGAGCTCACGCCCTGCAGAACCGATGATGGTATCGTAGCCGTCCGGCATGCGCAGAATAAAATCGTGTGCGCTTGCCAGCACAGCGGCGCGGATAATCTCTGCTTTGGTTGCGTTCGGATTAGCATAAGCAATGTTTTGCTCCACAGTACCCATGAAAATGTAGGTCTCCTGAGAAACCATCGCAACATTGCGGCGCAGATCGTGAAAGGCAAGGTCGCGGACATTGACGCCATCAAGGTAAATCGCACCCTCCTGCGGGTCGTACATGCGGGAGATGAGGTTGACCAGTGTGGTTTTGCCGGCGCCGGAGCGTCCGACGATGCCGAGCATCTCCCCTTCCTTTATATGGAGATTGATGTCTTTAAGCACCGGTTTATTGATTTCATAGCCGAAGGTCACATGGTCGAGCACAATATCACCGCGCGGCTCCGGCATTGCCACCGGATGCTCGCTCTCCTGAATCTCCGGGATGGAATCGAGAATCTCAAACATACGCTGTGCGCTGTTGATGCTGTCGGACCACTGGTGGAAAATGTGGGAGAAGAAGTTCATCGGACCGCTTAACTGTCCCACATAACCGACAAAGGTAATCAGGATACCGACGTTAAAATTGAGGTCGGTCAGTACCAGGGCGACACCGATACACCAGACAACTATGCCGGTCAATTCCTGCGTGGTCTGATAGAGGAAGGTAAATTTATTGTTGAATCGGACGATGGAAAGCTCTGCCTCCATCATGCGGGAGTTGCCGGAGTGAAAGCGTGTCAGCTCGCGGCGCTCCTGGCCGAATGCTTTTACCACGCGGGCGCCGGTCAGGTTATCGTTTACCTGGCTGTTTACGGAACGCTCTGCGCGGTGTCTGCGACCGAACAGACTCCACAGATGCGGGCGCAGCTTAAAGCCGATGATGACGGATACCGGCATCAGGACGCATGCGACAATCGCGAGCTCCCATCGGATGGAAAACATCACAACCAGGGTTGAAATGATGGTAAACGAATGAATCAGGATATACGGTGCGCTGTCGATGAAGAAGCCTGTCACGCGCTCTGCGTCACTTAACACACGGGTCATGAGGCTGCCGGTCTGGCGGCTCTTAAAAAAGCTGATGGAAAGCTTGCCCATCGCATTGAAAATATCCTTTTTCAGGTCACGCACCACACTGGTAACAATCTGCGCGGTGAAGACGCCCTGCAGCATCTGAAACAGCAGAATTGCAAGCTTGGCGCCGAGCATCATGAATACGACAACCAGCAGTGCAGTCACATAATGCCCGTCCTCAATGCCGAGGCGCGCCAGGTAGGCGTCATCCTTTTTCAGTATGTAATTATACAGCACGGTACCGTTTAAGTACGGCCATACAAGATTGAAGCCCGCGATGCCGAAAAAGCAGACCAGCATGAGAAGAAGCTTTACGGTATACGGCTTAAAATAGCGGAGAACACGCATGAAGATGGTGCCTCGGTCCATACATTTCGGGCAGATTCTGCGGCTTTTGTTCGGGTACATGGTGCCGCAGGTCGGACAGTATTCATCATCCTCGTTTTCTTCCTCAAACGGCATAAAATCCGGCTGCGGATGCTTGATGCGGTCGAAGGCGCGCGCAAGCATGTGCATGTTTTTCATATGCAGATTGGAGAATGCTGCGAGACAGTCGTCATCGTTTGCAATCAGAAGACCGCAGGCCACCTGGCGCTCAATCCGGACAGACTCCAGTTCATCAAGCGGAACGGAACGGATTGCCCAGTCCTGCTTATAATCCGCAACTGCATCCTCTCTTTTGCCGTAGCCCTTAAACGAACGGACACGGGTCGGGTCCGGCGGCGCGGTAAGCACAAACAGCCTGTCAGCTGTAAGGATTACATATCCGTCGGCATATTCACAGTCAGTGTTCATATCTGTAGCACAGGCGCGAATCAGGTCGGCGGATTTTACTCCCCGGGCCAGGAGCAGCTCCAGAACGGATTTCGGTAGTTTCACCTTTTCCATATCGGAATACCTCCTTGGTACCATTTTTTCAATATGTCTTCGGCTTTCTTCAGATGAATGTTAAAGCCGGTGTCGTTTGCAGCAGTTTCACGGTCAGTATAAATACAGGTGCTCCAATCCCACCAGAAGAAACCGGCAAACCAGTCCTCCTGTGAAAAGACGGACAGACAGGAATCATAGAAGCGTGCCTGTTCTTCCTCATCCATTGGAAACTCCCGGTGGGAGAAATCCCAAGGCATCATGGCGCATCCGCGGGCACTGCGGCAGCCAATCTCCATAAAAATAACCTTTTTGCCGAGCTTTTCGGAAAGCGGTTTTAGCTGATCGCGCACCTGCTGCCAGGCCAGAGTCATCTGCTCAAGACTCTCACCGGGAACCCTGGCAACCGGATAGTAGGCAGAAGTGCCGATGTAGTCGATTGCATCAAACCATGGCACGCGGTCTTCTTTTCCGTGGTTGGTGTTGTACACGAGCGGACCATGATAGATATCACGAACTCTGGCAATCAAATCGCGCCAGTAGGTTTGTTTGCGCTCGGTGCCGAGCATTTCACAGCCCAGACAGAACATCTCGCAGCCGGTATCCTCGGCAAGCTCTGCATAGTGCAGTAAAAAGGCGCTGTAGCTGGCAAACCATTTGCTCCAATAGATATCTCTTCCAACCATATCTCCGTCAGGAAACTCGATTTGCGCGCGCCAGGCGCCATCCGTACAGTTGACCATCGGCTTCAGGCATACCTTGATGCCACGCGCATGGGCGCGGTCGATGGCAAATGTGATATCCTTGTCTGAGGCGTTGTGTTCATAATCGAACAGAATCCTGGTAGATGAGTAGGTTTCCTGCTCCACCGCAGTTGCGAGGCAGATCCAGTTCACCCCTGTATCGAACAATAAGTCTTGAGAAACGATGGCCTCCGGGGTGCGGTAGGAGCCTCTGCCGCCGCCGTAACCATAGGTATAGCCTTTAATCTCCATATAAACCCCATTTCTAAACAAAAATGCATAAATTCCGTTCCTATTCTAATGCATTTGCACCAAAGTGTAAATGTAGTATTTGAAAAAAATGATGTTTTTTTGAAAATATAGATGATTTGCAAAAAATATGCTATAATTCTTGTGACGCTTGCTTATCTGGGAGTGGGCTGGGTGCAGGCGCACCATGTCCGGTAGACAAATTATACGCTGCCCACTGACAAGCAGGTGGGGACATTGCGCATAGTTCTCTTCGCAGACTCGCACATCGGCACGACCTTTGACGGCGTCGGATTTGCAGAGTATGTGAAGCGGATGCAGGAGCAGAACCCGGATGTTGTGCTGATTACCGGAGATTTTGTGGATGATGATTCTGACAGGGAAGATATGATTGCAGCCTGTGCAGCACTTGGCAATCTGCAGACCGGATACGGAGTGTATTATGTGTACGGTAATCACGATAAAGGGTACTACGGCGAGAAGTACCGCGGATTTAGTGCTTTGGAGCTTGCACAGGAGCTGGAGAAGAATGGTGTGGTCATTTTGGAGGATGAGACTGTGCTGGTGGATGAACGGTTCTACATTGTCGGCAGAAAGGACTATTCCGAGGCTCAGATGGGAAAGGAGCGGGCTTCGGCGGCAGAGCTGATTAAGACTCTGGATCATGAGAAATATATTATTGTCATGGATCATCAGCCAAGAGAGTATAAGGATGAGGCTGCCTGCGGGGCTGACCTGGTGCTGTCGGGTCATACGCACGGCGGGCAGTTGATTCCAATCACATATGCAGGTGAATGGATGGGGGTGAATGATAAGACATATGGCCTGTCCGAAATCACCGGGACAAGCTTCATTGTCACATCGGGTATTTCAGACTGGGCCATTCAGTTCAAGACCGGCTGTAAGTCGGAGTATGTGGTCATCGATATCAACGGGAAATAAATGCTATCTGCCGGGGTGAAATGTCCCTCGAATCAGAAGTCGTGCATTACAGCTTCTTGAGATAATTTCCATCGATATTCATTACCTTGCTGTAGATGATAAATGCATTTGGATCAATTTCCTGTACCGTGCGGCGCAGAAGGTTCATCTCATATTTGGAGATGGCGGTAACAAGAATATTGGTATTCTCGTGGGTATAGGCACCGTCACCCTGCCATTCGGTTACACCGCGGTAGATGTTCTTCATTATGGCGTCAGCGACACCCTGCTGCTTGGTAAAGATGGTTACCTGCACCATAATGTTCTGTGAGTGCGCGCGGTCAACGGTGAAGGACGCGATGGCTGCGTAGATGATACAGTACACAGCAGTCTCTGCGTTAAAGAGAAGGGCACAGACGAGATAGATGGCACCGTTGATTAACACGGACACCTTGCCGACGCTGAAATTGCGGTAGCGTTTGCTGAAATAGATGCCAAGGATATCGATACCGCCGCCGGAGCCTCCGGCAAACAGGCAGAGACCGACACCGGCACCGTAGGTGAGACCGCCGATGATGCAGGAGGTCAGAGGGTCGCTGATCAGCAGCGGGTCCGGAATCGGTATGACCGTGACAATAAAGGTTGTCAGAACGACCGACATTACCGTTTTAAAGAAAAAAAGGCGGCTGACTCCCTTGTAGGCAAGGAGGAGCAGCGGTATGTTGATTAGGAGATAGATGATACCGGAGATATCGATTTGCTCCGGTACCGAAATGTGCAGGTAATCAATCAGTATGGTACGTGCCAGCTGTGCGATACCCAATGCGCCGCCGTTGTACAGGTTGAGCGGTGTCAAAAAGAGGTTGACTGCAGCGGAGAATAGGATGGTACCTGCGGCAACGAGCACAAAACGCCATGCCTCGTTGGTGGATAATCCGGTTTTAATTTTTGTCTTCATAGTAAGCCTCACTATCATGGATTTTCTTTTGGTATGGTTATTGTAGAATAGTTTTGCAGGAAGTGCAAGGGGGTTGAAAAATATTATGCAATTTAAATTTACTTACCGGCATACAAAATATGCCGCATATCTCGGATATATTTCCCAGGCCATTGTTAATAATCTGGCACCGCTTTTGTTTGTGTCATTTCAGAGAGAGCTTGGATTGTCGTTAAATAAAATCAGTCTGCTGATTACGGTAAACTTTTGCGTGCAGATTCTTGTGGACATGATTTCTGCGAAATACATTGACCGTATCGGATATCGGAGAGCAACACTGCTGGCGCATATCGCGATAACGCTCGGCATGGTCGGAATGGGCACACTCCCGTTTCTGGTATCTCCGTTTGCCGGATTGCTGACAGCCTCGATTATTTATGCCATCGGCGGCGGATTGACTGAAGTGATTATTTCTCCGATTGTAGAAGCACTACCGGGGGATGAGAAGGAATCGGCAATGAGCATGCTGCACTCCTTTTACTGTTGGGGACAGGTAGCGGTGGTGCTTTTATCCACGCTGTATTTTCAGATCATCGGGATGGAGTATTGGCGGTATCTGCCGTTTTTGTGGGCGCTGCTGCCTGCATTTAACATCTTTCTGTTTGCGAGGGTGCCTATCCGCACGCTGAATGAGGACGGTGGAAGCGTTCCGGTGCGCAAGCTGTTTGGGGTAAAGCTCTTCTGGATATTTCTGCTTCTGATGATCTGTGCGGGGGCTTCGGAGCTTGCGATGTCGCAGTGGTCCTCCTTTTTTGCGGAGGAGGGTCTGAAGGTCTCCAAGACACTGGGTGATCTGCTCGGGCCGTGCGCTTTTGCCTTGCTAATGGGGCTTGCCAGAACGTATTACGGAATTCGCGGGGCAGGGCTGAATCTGCAGCGCACGATTCTGTTCAGTTCTGTTTTATGCATTTTCAGCTATATGACGGCGGTGTTCGTCCCGCATCCGGTAATTGCACTGATTGGCTGTGCACTGACAGGACTTTCGGTGGGTATCATGTGGCCGGGGACGTTCAGCCTCGCGTCTAAATATTATCCGCAGGGCGGTACGGCGATGTTTGCCATCCTTGCGTTAGCAGGCGATGTGGGCTGCTCCTCGGGTCCGACGCTTGCCGGGCTGATGGCGGACCACACCGGAGACCTGCATGACGGTCTGCTGGCAGCAGCCGCTTTTCCGGTGCTGATGATTGTGGGAATCCTATTGCTCAAAAAAGAGAAGGAGCAGACGGGAATACAAGTAGAAAATCAGGCAGTCCGTCATTGACAGTGTGAAAAAGCGGTGTTAAGATATAAATAAGAAACTTTCTGTTTGCACATGCGGAGGAAGAATATGGCAGGTATTTCATTCGGATACAATCTGAATATGTATTATCAGGGCGGTTATGGCGCCTATGCATCCGGGTATGCCGGAGGATACAGTGCGGTTGGCACACTACCGGGAAATCAGCCGGAGCATTCTGCAAAAGCAGCGGCAATGACCGGACGCGGAGAAGATGGCAGAAAGGTTGCGGGAAAGTCCACACCACAGGAATGTCAGACCTGTAAGGAACGCAAATATCAGGACGGTTCCGATGAAAATGTATCCTTTAAAGCCGCAGCGCATATTGCACCGGGGGCAGCGGGAGCAGTAGTGCGTGCACATGAGGGTGAGCATGTCACCAATGCGTATACGAAAGCGGCGAAGTCGGGCGGACAGGTAGTCAGCGCATCGGTGTCCATTCACACAGGAGTGTGTCCGGAGTGCGGGCGGACTTATGTAGCCGGCGGCACCACCAGAACCACTATTAAATATCCGGACGAATCTAATCCGTATCAGAAAGCACGCAAAGCGCAGGATGCTTTGAAGCTTCGTGGAAACAACATCAACTATGCGGCATAAACAAGGAGTTTGCCTATGCGATAAACATATGTGTATGTGTTCTCACTGCTGGCGTTCATGCTGGCTTTGTGCATAGCGAGAGCATTAACAACAAAAAAGGGAACAACGAAAGAGAGACAGGTAACCTTTGCTCTCCTGATGGTAGACCTTGTGCTTGTGCTGTTCAGCATTTTCGGCTTTATCCACAAGATATATAATGTGGCAAAGATATATCGTTTAAAGTATCAACTGCTTTTATTTGTACTTGGCTTTGTCATATGCGGATATGCGGTTAATTTTATTCTTGACACTGTAATTGATATCACGGCAATTACCTGCGCGCTGGGCGGTATTGTCATCTATTTCTTTGCGGTCGAATACATCTCCAATGCATTACTGCTTCGGATGCTTTCGGTAGTGTCTCAGGAGATGACGGATGCGGTTTTCATCTTTACTTCCATTGACAGATGTATTTATGAAAACGACAGTGCGCGGAAAATGCTTCAAAAATATGGTCATGCGTGCGATGATGTAAAGCGGTTGCTGATGAAGGTGAATAACCGAAAAGCGTTGCAGGAAATTTCGGATTTTTCCCTTGAGTACATGTTGGAGAGCGAAGAGACTGTGGAGCAGGTAGATTTCCTTCTCAGCATCGGATGTGACATGTTCCAGGGCTACTATTTTGCAAAGCCGATGAAGCTTGAGCGGTTTGAGGAGCTATACCTTGATACCGCTCGAATGTAATCGGGCACGGAACACCCTCCGGCTCGTGATAAAAGCGGTTGGTGAAAAATGCAGAAACTCAAGAGTTCTGCAGCATTGACAAAAGTGCGGTAAACTACTATAATTTACACAATAAATAATCCGGAATGAGAGGAAGTGCTGAGATGGAAGAAAAAGAAAAGAAAAAAGTCATTTTGAGCGGAATTCAGCCTACGGGTATCTTTACCCTGGGTAACTATATCGGGGCTATCAAAAACTGGGAGAAGATGCAGGATGAGTATGACTGCGGTTATTTTATCGCCGATCTGCATTCCCTGACGGTGCGTCAGGATCCGGCAGCACTGAAGAAGCAGTCGATTGACGCTTTCGCGTTATTGCTTGCCTGCGGAATCAATCCGGAGAAGAGCCTCATCTTTATTCAGAGCCATGTTCCGACACATGCTGAGCTTTCTTGGCTTCTGTCCTGCTACACGCAGTTCGGTGAACTCTCCCGCATGACCCAGTTCAAGGACAAATCGGCAAAGCATGCAGACAATGTCAACGCAGGTCTGTTTACTTATCCGGTGCTTATGGCGGCAGATATCCTGCTCTATCAGGCGGATCTGGTGCCGGTTGGTGTGGATCAGAAGCAGCATTTGGAGTTTACCAGAGACATTGCAAGCCGTTTCAATAATCTCTACGGAAACGTATTTAAGATGCCGGAGCCATACATTGCAAAGACCGGAGCAAAGGTCATGTCTCTGCAGGACCCAACCAAGAAGATGTCA
>CAMALD010000002.1 GCA_945836355.1 uncultured Lachnospiraceae bacterium
ATATAAGTCTGCTAACGGTGGGATTTATGTATATGCAAAGAGTCTTTGCGCAAAGCTGGGATTTACGTACAAGAATTTGGGAAACGGGAAATTCACCATTTCCAAAAACAGCAGCTGTTATCTGAAATATCAGAAGGGTATGAAGACTTATACCTATACGAGGAACAGTAAGAGCACCGGCAAGACATCGAAGTTTGCAACGCATCTTTCTTCCGGAATTTATTCCGTGTATTGCGCAACATTAAGCAATCTGTGTTACTACAAGTATTTCAACGCGGCAGCAATTCAGGACGATACATATAAAAATGCGGGTTATGCCGGCGTTATCTGTTATAGCCGTAAACGTACAGTGGTTCAGACACCGAATTCCTGGGATGTATCCAATGCAAATGCTCTGGGGCTTAACAGAGATCAGAATGAAAATAATCAGGAGAGCGGCAGCACGCAGGACGACCAGCTTAAACAGGAGCAGGCAGAGAAAGAAGCTACCGTTATCGAGACGATGGTGAAGGGCAGCAGCTATGCCAAACTGACTGCCGGTGCCGGTACGGCATATCAGGATGGTCAGGACATTGCGCTGGGCTTGTCTACCTTTGGAATCAACCGGACAGGCGGCGCAACGGTATTGAATCATCCGAACGGTATTGCCTCAGACGGAAAGCATTTTTATATCTGTGACACCTGGAACAACCGGGTACTTTGCTATAATTCGCTGCCGGGTACGGGAACGAAACCGGATTTTGTGTTGGGACAGGCCGATTTCAACTCTGCCACTGCAGGATATGGATTGAATCAGATGAACTGGCCGGTGGGCATAGCAACCGACGGAACGCGCCTTTATGTGGCGGATGCACATAATAACCGGATTCTGGTATGGAACAGCCTTCCTTCAAAGAGCGGACAGTCCGCCGACTGGGTCATAAATTTAATTGATTCTGATGCCGGTGCTCCGTTAGACCGAGAATTGCTTTGGCCGTGGGCAGTCTGGACCAATGGGAAAAAGCTCATTGTGACAGGTACCGTGAATGGAAAGGTGCTGATCTGGAACAGTTTACCTGGCAGCAGTGCGGATGAGCCGGATTTGGTTCTGAATACCGGCGGAACGCCGCGTACCATTATCACGGATGGGGAAAGTTATCTTTTAGTCGGCGATCATAATATAGAGACCGCAAATGGTTCTGAGGCGGGAACGAGGGTATGGACGAGTTTTCCTACCAGCAGCAGTCAGAAACAGGATTTTGTGTTGTCCGGCACCAGTAAGGGCGGATGTCAGTTGTCGGATGGCAGGATTGTCCTGTTTGGTGATGCAAATATCGATTTCTATTCGGGAAAGCCTACCGGCTCCGACTGGAAGCCAAGTATGACCATCAGCGGAGGAATCAAAGATCCTGACGATGATGACACCTACTATTTTTACAACGGGGGAGATTTTAACCAGGTGATTGAAGCCGGCGGCAGGTTGTATGTCTGCTGTTACAATGGAAATAAAGTAGTGGGATTTCAGACGATTCCGACAAAAGCCACGGCAAAACCGGACATCGTGATCGGAGGCTCGGATAAGAATGAGGAAGTATTGCTCAATCACCATGTATACCAGAATCTGAAACCGGATACCGATGGACAGAAGCTGGTGGCTACCGATGATTTTAACGGTTATCTTTTAATCTGGGATACGCTGCCGGGTGAAGATAAAGCAGAGCCAACCTATGCCATGAAGCTGTACCACTTTTGCCCGTGGGATTGTGATTTGTACGCTGGAAAGCTGGTTATTGCAGGTAAGGGATACCAGGGAGGAAAGCTGGCTATCTGGAACAGTGTTCCTACAACGAAAAAAGCACCGGATTACTATTATAACGGTTCTGTCGGAACGGTTCAGGTTCAGGATATTGTCGGCGTAGCGATGGATGACCAGTATTTATATGTGGCAGACAGGAGTGCCGGAAAAACCTATGTATTTAAGGGCATTCCTACGGAATCCAGCAAGCCTCTGTATACCCTTAATCATGCCGGAATCCTGAATGCGGATAATGGAAAACTGACCATTGCAGATGAATCGGCATGGATTTATGATATTGCAAAGCTGGCATCAGGGGATAAATCCGTGATTAATCTGAACGAAGCCTATATAAGCACGTTTGACGAAAGCGGCAGTCTGACGAAAGAGAAGCGGTCATTGACCTCGGTGCAGGAGGTAATCGTAGGAACTGACGGAGAACTGATTCTGTCTGAAATGAACTGGAACCAGGTGCTGTACTGGGATAGCATAGAGGATGCAGTGGCAGGCAAAAAACCGGTGGTGCTGGGCTTTAGCGATAAGAACTATACCAATAGGGAATTGGGAGTAAGCTCTAACCAAACTACCGTGGTGGTTCACCCTAGTGAAAGTACCATGTATATGCAGTCGGGACTTGCCTATGATGGAATGAATCTGTGGGTTGGAGAGTTCAAATTCAGCAGTAGACTCGTCTTATTTAGAAAACAGTGACATAAAACAGCACACAGCGGATCTCTGAGGGGGTTGCAATCGGGGATCCGCTCATGTATTTTATCAACGCTATACTACGGAGGGAAAGTATGAAGGGAAAGAGATTTTACTATCTGACAGTTTTATGCGTTTGCGTGATGCTGGGCTTAAGTCTATCCGGGCTGCAGGTGAAAGCGGGCGGCAGCTATGAGATTAACGTGAGTGCAGGCAGCAGCGCCAAGGATATTCAGAGCTATCTGGATTTGAATGCCGGCGGGACATATCAGGAGCTGGTGCTTAAGTTTGCGGCTGGCACCTATGAGCTTGACCGGTCGCTTTACATATATTCCAATACCACGATCAAGGCGGATGCAAACGCACACTTTATCAAGCAGAAAGCGAACGGCGCCATGCTGGAGGCAAAGCTGGTAAATGATAAGGGGGGCTACGGCAATTGTCACGATATTGTGATCGACGGAGGAATCTGGGACAGTAAGCCGATTCAGGGCAATCCGGAGGGCACGGAGTCCTTTCGTTTCATTCACTGTAAAAACGTCACGGTAAAAAATCTGACCGTGTGCAATGTGCCGGAGGGCAGTCACCTGATTGTTTTTGCGGGCACCTCGGACATTCTGGTCGATAACTGCACATTCTACGGCTACGGCGTAAAGAATTCGTCTGCTCAGGTCGCAAAAGAAGCGATTCAGCTGGATATTGCGCATGATGTAACCATAGTGCCGACCTTCCAGGAGGTGGCATGGGATGATCTTCCGTGCAGGAATGTGACCATCACCAACTGTGATTTTCATGATTATTCAAGGGCCTTTGGCAGCCATACCGCAATAAAAGGAATCTACCATGATAATGTGGTTTTTCGTGATAACAGGATTACGTCCATGTCCGATACGGCGGTAAAGCTGTTTAATTACACCAATGCCGTGGTCAGCGGCAATACGATTGACGGCTGTATTGAAGGGATTTTGGTGTACACCGATATGGAGGAGCTTACGGATGAAGCTTATCTCACTCCGCTTCAGGCGCAGGAGTGCAGGATGGCTGAGGACTACAAGATTTCGATTGAAGGCAATACCATTCGCAATGTTAAAACCTCGGAAAGTACCTGGGGAGATGGCATCCGCGTGATTGGCAGCAGCAGCCTGCCGATATGCGGAGTGGCAATCAGCGGCAATAGCATTTCGGATATAGCGCGGTACGGTATATTTGCGACAGCTGCTCCTTTCCTGACGGTCAAAGAGAATACCATTCAAAATACCGGTGAACATGCGGTGCTGATTAGTAAAAACAGTACGGACGCATCGGTTACCGGGAATATCATTCGTGCTACGAAGAAGTCGGGCATTGCAATTTATACAGCATCGGACCGTGCGCTTGTGTACGGCAACGAGATTAGTGAGCCGATGGAGGCGGGTATTTACCTATATGACAATGTCTGCAACTGTGTGGTAGGTCTGGACACTGAAAATTTTAATACGATAACAAAGCCGGGCACGGCAGGCGTGTATATTACGGGGACCTGTTCCGGAAACAGCGTTTCCAATAACAGGATTGACAGCCCGGCAAAGACAGGCATCTGGGTATACAAGTCCAAGAAAAACACGATTGCCGACAATACAATCCTTTCACCGGCGGAGAATGGTATCCATGTGACCGAGACCAGCACTTCGACGGTTATCCGTGGAAATTCGATTCAGAAGGCGGGAAAGTGCGGAATCTGGGTATCGTCTTCCCAGAGCTGTAAAATATCGGGCAACAAGATTACTTCTCCGAAGGAGGAGGGAATCAATCTCAATACCAAGAGTAAAAAGGCGGTCGTTGAGAAAAACACCGTCAGCTCCAGCGGAGGTCATGGCATCTGGATTTCCGGAAGCACTCTCTGTTCCGTTACCTACAATACCATCAATAAATACGGTACTGCCGGGGATAAATGCTACGGAATCGGGCTCTTCCAGTCCGGTGGCACCGGCACGAGCAGGGTAGGGGTAAAGAACAACACGATTACCGGTGATGCAAAAAAGACGCTGAATGACGGAATACGTGTGAGCAATTCGAATTATGTCACATTAAGCTACAATACCATCAAAAATGCAGGTGGGTGCGGTGCATATGTTTATATGAGCAGATGCAGCAATCTTTCCTACAATAAGATAACCACACCGGCCCAGAAGGGAATCTATGTTACCACAGCCTGTGACAAGGCAACCATCAGCAAGAATACCGTAACCAAACCGAAGGATGCGGCAATCATGACGTATCAGGCGGCAAATTCCAAGGTCAACAGCAATACGGTGACAGTTGCGGGGGATGTGACCGGTATCCGCATCAGCGCGTCCGACGGCACGACCGTCAGCTACAACAAGGTATCCGGCGCGGCAGCTAATAATGCCATCCGGATTACCGGCTCCGAGAACTGTGTAAACAGAAAAAATGGGGCTAACTAGGAAACTGTCATAAATAAAAAGCTCGTAGTGAAGTGAAAAGCTCATGATTAGCGGGCAAGGTAATTATTACAAAAAGAAAAATAAGAAAACAAAAAACAGCCGGGCTAAGAAGGTCCGGCTGTTTCCATGCTTACAAAATTGCTTCGATATATAAACCCGGTTCACGCGAGAGGTCGATAAAACGGCTGCCCACCTGAATGACCGGACGGGAAAGGATGGTCTGGTTCATCATGACAATCTCGCCTATAGATTGATTGCTAAGGCGCACGGTATTGTGCAGATAGGTCTGGTTGACATGCTCTAAAAATGTCATAACTGCGCGCGTGTCATATTTGGCAAGCCCTTCGGATTCAAAAATACTGATCACTTCAAACGGGCATAGCGGTCCGCGATATACACGGGCTGATGTCATAGCGTCATAAACATCCGCAATCATGACAATTTTGGCAAAGCGGTCAATCTGATTACCCTTTATTCCCATCGGGTATCCGCTGCCATCGCAGCGCTCGTGATGCATCATTGCGGTCATCTGGACATGGATATTTGCATTCTGGGCACGCAGAATATTGTAACCGCGCACTGAATGTGTTTTGATCGTGGCATATTCCTCTTCGGTAAGCCTGCCCGGTTTGTGGATGATTTCATGCGGAATTATTATCTTGCCGATGTCATGCATCAAACCGCAAAGAATCAGAGTATCCAGCTCCTGACGGGTGAAATTCATCCAGCGGCCCAGAACACATGAAATCAGTGCAACATTGATACTGTGCAGATAGGTTTCATCATCATAGTTGCGCATGCTGTGCAGCATATCAAATATGTGCATACCGTTTCTGGCACAGGACATCACGGAGTTTACTTCACTTATCATCTCATCCTCATTGATCTTCTGATTCTGTTCAACTATGTTGTTAAAGCACTGGTGCAGATGTTCGGTTGACTTGGCAAGAGCGGAGCTGAATAGTTTAAATTCATTGGTCTTCTTTATCTTTTGGGAATATGGCTCAGTCTGGTAGGCAACAGGAGCCACCGGCTCATCCGGAGTGTCATCATCCACCTCAATGGTAATCTGGTGAATCGAATAAAATTTTAAACGTGTAATGACCTTATCTGTCACTGCAGTGGCGGCAGAAATAATCAATTGACCGCTTGGGGTATAGACATCGTCTGCGATTTTCATGCCGGGAGCTGCCTGGCTTGTTAAGATGCGCTGCTTTTTCATAAATATCTCCAATCAGGGTTGGAAAACCAGTTAGTTTGATAGTTTCATTATAAAAAAAAATATAAAAAAAGTCAATTTAATTATTGACTTTATCGCGATGACGCATTATAATGCAGCCAAGATAAATTAAAACCTGTGAACAAGAGAAGTAGGTAAGGAAAACTATTCCAGAGAGCCGCAGCGGGTGAGAAGCGGTATAGCGGAACTTATTGAATGGACTTGCGAGGGCGGCTTGAAATCCATCCGGAGAGTAGATGCCGACGGGTTCCCTGACCGTTATCAGCGGGGTGCATATGTTGGTATGTGTTTGAGTGGATGGAAACATCAAATTGGGTGGTAACGCAGAAGCAGAACGGCTTTTGTCCCTATAGTAGGGACAAGGTCGTTTTTTTTGTTATATAGGAAATTGTGTTTCCCATATGACAAACTCTCCGGGGATGCGCACGCTTTTGCAGTGGAATTATGTCGCTGAAGCGACGCAAAAGCAGCGCCGGAATTTGCGCACCCGCGCCGGGCACTTCCAAGTTTTTTAAGGGAGGTATACATAATGGCATTTCCAGAGTACAAAGAAGTAAAGCAATATGAAAAGGATTACAACCTGATTCCGGTCAGCCGGGAAATTTACGCGGATGTAATCACGCCGATCACACTGTTGCGCAAGCTGTCCCAGGTAGATGACCGCTTTTATCTTTTGGAAAGTGTGGAGGGCGGAAAGCGCTGGGGAAGATATTCATTTCTCGGCTTCTCACCGCTTTTGCAGCTCACCTGCAGGGATCACCGTGTAACGGTCAAAAGCGGAGCCATTGAAACGGTGGCGCAGGGTGATGGTCTGAATGTTCTGCGTGATTATCTGAAAAAATATAGGGCACCGCAGATTGAAGGACTTCCATCCTTTACCGGCGGCTTCGTCGGATATTTCTCATACGAGATGATCGGACATGCGGAGCCGAATCTGAAGCTTCCAAAGAGTGAATTCCCGGAATACGACCTGATGATGTTTGATAAGGTTATCGCATATGACCATCTGAAGCAGAAGATTATTGTGATTGCCAATTACGCGGCGAAGGACGGCGAAAAGGGCTACCACGCAGCGGAGCTTGAGCTGGGCAAGATGATCCAGCTTGTGATGGAGGAACGGCCGCTTCCGAAGGAGGAGGCGGACAGAAAGCCCGTATTCACTTGCAATTTAAGCAAGGAAGAATATTGCGAAATGGTGGAAAAGACAAAGCAGTATATCCGGGAGGGGGACATCTTTCAGGGTGTGATTTCCAGAAAGTTTACGGCAGATTATTCCGGCAGCCTGATGAATGCGTACCGTGTACTCCGCACGACGAATCCTTCGCCGTACATGTATTTCATCCAGAGCGGTGATTTGCAGATAGCGGGGACCTCGCCGGAGACGATGGTCAAGCTGATATCCGGAAAGCTGACAACCTTTCCGGTCGCAGGTACCAGACCGCGCGGAGTCACGAAAGCGGAGGATGACGCCCTTGAGGCTGAACTGATGCAGGATACCAAGGAGCTGGCAGAGCATAACATGCTGGTGGATCTCGCGAGAAATGACATTGGAAAAATTGCAGAGTACGGCTCGGTTGAGGTAGAAGAATACATGCAGATTCACCGCTTTTCGAAGGTTATGCACATTGCCTCGGTGGTAACCGGGCAGCTTAAAGAGGATAAAGACGGCTGTGACACGGTGGCGGCACTGCTTCCGGCGGGAACCCTCTCCGGAGCTCCGAAGTTCAGGGCCTGTGAGATTATCGCAGAGCTCGAGCCGGAGGCGCGCGGCGTGTATGGCGGTGCAATCGGGTACCTGGATTTTTCGGGAAATCTGGATGTATGTATCGCAATCCGCACTGCAGTGAAGCTTGGCGGAAAGGTGTCGGTACAGGCGGGGGCCGGTATTGTAGCAGACAGTGTTCCCGAGAATGAGTATCAGGAATGTGCCAATAAAGCAGGGGCAGTAATGGAAGCAATCGTAAGAGCAAGTGAGGTGAATGGATAGATGATTCTGTTGATTGATAATTATGACAGCTTTTCATACAATCTGGTGCAGTTTGTGGGAACACTCTGTAAGCAGAAGACCGGAAGGGAGGCGGAGCGCTGCGCCATCCGCGTGATCCGGAACGATGAGCTTACAACAGCACAAATCAGAGAGCTTGCCCCGGAGGCAATCATTCTTTCGCCGGGACCGGGCAGACCGGAGGCAGCCGGTGTGTGCGAGGAGGTATTAAGAGAGCTCTCCTCAACAATCCCGACCCTGGGAGTGTGCCTGGGACATCAGGCAATCTGCGAGGTGTTCGGTGCCACCATCACCTATGCAAAGCAGCTGATGCACGGAAAGCAAAGCGTTGTGGAGCTGGACAATACCTGTGTCCTTTTTCGCGGACTCCCGGAAAAGACACCGGTTGCCAGATACCACTCCCTCGCGGCGGATCCGGAAACGATGCCGGACTGCCTCAAAGTGACTGCGAGGACGGACGACGGCGAGGTTATGGCGGTGCAGCATACGGAATATCCAATCTTCGGAGTACAGTTCCACCCGGAATCGGTTTTGACACCGGAGGGCATGAGGATGCTAAGCAACTTTCTGAACAGTGCATTAAAGATAAAACAGGCATAAGAACCGGAGAATTGAAATAAGCAATAAGTAAAGAAAAAAGAAATGGTTTTAAGGGTGAAAGATGAAAGTAAAAAGCTGTGAAAGGAAGGATAAAAGCATGATTAAAGAGGCAATCTACAAGCTGGTAAACAGAGAGAATCTGAGCTATGAGATGGCAGAGGCTGCCATGGATGAGATTATGAGCGGCGAGGCTTCCCAGATTCATATGGGAGCATATCTGACCGCGCTGCGCATGAAGGGTGAAACCATTGAGGAAATTACGGCAAGCGCTAAAGGAATGCGAAAGCACGGCACCAAGCTGCTGCACGAGATGGATGTGCTGGAAATCGTCGGTACCGGCGGAGATGAGGCGAACACGTTTAATATTTCTACAACAGCAGGCTTTGTAATCTCTGCAGCCGGAATCCCGGTGGCAAAGCACGGTAACCGTTCCGTGTCGAGCAAATGCGGAGCTGCCGATGTGCTTGAAGCACTCGGGGTAAAGATAACCATCAGTCCTGCCAAAAGTGCGGAAATCTTAAAAGAAATCGGCTTGTGCTTTATGTTTGCTCAGACCTACCACAGTGCGATGCGTTTTGTCGCACCGGTCCGCAAGGAGTTGGGCATCCGCACGATTTTCAATATTCTGGGACCTCTGGCAAACCCGGCGGGCGCCAACTATGAGCTGATGGGTGTATACGATGAAGAGCTTGTGGAGCCGTTGGCACAGGTGCTGGTGCGTCTCGGTGTGAAGCGTGCAATCGTGGTACACGGGCAGGATGGTCTGGACGAGATTACAATGAGTGCCCCGACCTTTTGCTGTGAGGTGCGTGACGGACAAGTGAAGTCGTATACCATCACTCCTGAGGAGCTTGGATTTACACGCTGCAGCAAGGAAGAGCTGGTTGGCGGCAATCCGCAGGAGAATGCACAGATTACCCGCGCCATCTTAGACGGTGCGAAGGGGCCGAAGCGTGATGCGGTTGTCATGAATGCTGCGGCAAGCATTTATATGGTTCGCGATGACGTCACTCTGCAGGAGGCAGTAAAGCTTGCCGAGGAGATGATTGATTCCGGCAAGGCAAAAGAGCAGCTTGAGAAATTTATTGCATTGTCCAATGCGGAATAATCCGTGACAGGACAGTGTGGAGGAAACGGGGAATACGATGATTTTAGATACACTGGTAGAAGCAACGAGAGCGAGGATTACGGCGCAGATGGCAGCGCTGCCGGCCGTGGAGCTGCGCAGACAGGCGGAGGAATTGGCTCGAAAGAAGAATCGGGAAGAGTTTTTGTTTGAAAAAACGCTCGCCGGAAAGAATGCGGGGACTGAGGATTCGCTTCATTTTATCTGCGAGGTAAAGAAGGCATCCCCGTCCAAAGGCCTGATTGCGCCTGATTTTCCCTATGTGCAGATTGCTAAGGAATATGAAGCGGCGGGAGCTGACTGCATATCCGTGTTGACGGAGACGGATTATTTCCTCGGCAGTGACGATTACTTCCGGGAGATTCGTCCGCAGGTGTCGGTACCGATGCTGCGCAAGGATTTCACCATCGATTCGTATATGGTTTATCAGGCAAAAACGATGGGAGCCGACTGTGTACTGCTGATTTGTGCCATTCTTGCGGAAAGTGAGCTGAAGGATTATATGGCACTTTGTGACAGTCTCGGACTTACCGCGTTGGTGGAGACACACGATGAGAACGAGGTGCAGATGGCGGTCCGGGCAGGGGCCAGAGTGCTTGGCGTGAACAACCGCAATCTCAAAACCTTTGAAGTCGATTTGAGGACGAGTGAGAGACTCCGCAGGCTGGTGCCGGAGAATATCCTTTTTGTGGCGGAGAGCGGCATCCGCGATGCGCAGGATATTGCGCTGCTGCGTCAGACGGGAGTGAACGGTGTGCTGATTGGGGAAACACTGATGCGCAGTCCGGACAAATTGGGGATGCTGGACAGACTGCGGGGAAATGGTGAATTACATGCATGAGAATGTAAAAATAAAAATCTGCGGATTAAAGCGCAGAGAAGATATTGCGATAGTAAATAAGTACCTTCCGGATTATGTCGGTTTCGTGTTTGCGGGTACGAAGCGCTGCCTCACAAGAGAGCAGGCAGGAGAATTGAAGTCAGTGCTGAGTCCGCAGATACGCTCCGTCGGAGTGTTTGTCAATGAATCATCCGAAAATATTGCCCGGATGTGTGAAGAGGGGATTCTTGATCTGGTGCAGCTGCACGGGGATGAGACGGAGGAGGATATTCGAAGACTGAAAGAACTCACCGATGTACCGGTGATCCGGGCAGTGCGAGTGCAGGGATCAAAAGATATTCTGCGTATGGCAGATACTGCCGCCGATTATCTGCTGCTGGATGCCTACCGTGCAAATGAGTACGGCGGAAGCGGTGAGAGCTTTTGCTGGGATTATATCCCCGCGGCGAAGGGCAGGCTGAAGGAGGCAGGAAAAAGCATGCCGCCGTTCTTTTTGGCAGGCGGACTGAATGCCGGGAATGCTCCGGATGCCCTGAAGGCTGAGCCCTATGCACTGGATATCAGCAGCGGGGTAGAAACCGATGGCTTTAAAGATGAGCAAAAGATTAAGGAATTTGTGCAGGCAGTAAGAAATGCAGGCTTTCAGATTGCTGATTCGAAGAAACATAGAAAAGGAGAACAGACACCATGAGTAAAGGACGTTATGGACAATACGGCGGGCAGTACATCCCGGAAACCCTGATGAATGCCGTGCAGGAAGTGGAGGCAGCCTACGAGCATTATAAAAATGATCCGGAGTTTGTAAAGGAGCTGGACGATTTGTACCGCAATTATGCAGGCAGACCGTCACTGCTGTATTACGCGGAAAAGATGACAAAGGATCTCGGAGGGGCAAAGATTTATCTGAAGAGAGAAGACCTAAACCACACCGGTTCCCACAAAATCAACAATGTGCTCGGTCAGGTGCTGCTGGCTAAGAAGATGGGAAAGACCCGCGTCATCGCAGAGACCGGTGCCGGTCAGCACGGCGTAGCCACCGCGACGGCAGCAGCGTTGATGGGTATGGAGTGTGAAATCTTTATGGGCAAGGAGGATACCGACCGCCAGGCGCTCAACGTGTTCCGCATGGAGCTGCTTGGCGCAAAGGTACATGCGGTCACCAGCGGCACCATGACACTCAAGGACGCGGTAAATGAGGCGATGCGCGAGTGGACCCGCAGAGTGGATGATACGCTGTATGTGCTTGGTTCGGTTATGGGACCGCATCCGTTTCCGATGATTGTCCGCGATTTTCAGAAGATTATCGGCAAGGAAATCAAGGAGCAGCTAAAGGAGCGCGAGGGCAGACTGCCGGATGCTATCGTGGCATGTGTCGGCGGCGGTTCGAATGCAATGGGGGCATTTTATGAGTTTATCGAGGATAAGTCCGTGCGTCTGATTGGCTGTGAGGCAGCAGGCCTTGGCGTGGACAACCCGAAAAATGCCGCGACGATTGCAAACGGCAGTGAGGGCATCTTCCACGGCATGAAGTCGCTGTTCTGCCAGGATGAGTATGGTCAGATTGCACCGGTATATTCGATTTCGGCGGGACTTGACTATCCGGGAATCGGTCCGGAGCACGCCATGCTGCATGATACCGGAAGAGCGGAATATGTGCCGATTACCGATGAGGAAGCGGTATCCGCATTTGAGTATCTCTCGAGAGTGGAGGGCATCATCCCGGCAATTGAGAGCGCCCATGCGGTCGCATATGCAAGAAAGCTTGCACCGACGATGGGTAAGGAGCAGATTCTTGTCATCAATGTGTCCGGACGCGGTGATAAGGACGTAGCGGCAATCGCAAGATACAGGGGGGTACAGATTTATGAGTAAAATAGCACAGGCATTTCAAAATGGGAAAGCATTCATCTCTTTTGTGACCGGCGGTGACCCGGATCTTGAGACTAGTGAAAAGCTGATTGTGGCGATGGAGAAGGCGGGAGCCGACCTGATTGAGATTGGGATTCCGTTTTCCGACCCGATTGCGGAGGGACCGGTCATTCAGGAGGCAAACGAGAGAGCGCTTGCTGCGGGCTGTACCACCGACAAGCTGTTTGATATGGTTGAGAGTGTCCGCACAAAGGTGTCGGTGCCGCTGGTATTCCTAACCTACATTAACCCGATTTATATCTATGGCAAGAAGCGCTTTATGGAGCGCTGTCAGAAGGCGGGCATTGACGGAATCATCGTGCCGGATCTCCCGTATGAGGAAAAGCAGGAGCTTGCACCGGATTGTGAGAGCTATGGAATCGATCTGATATCACTGATTGCTCCGACATCGAAGGAAAGAATCCGGATGATTGCAAAGGAAGCCAAGGGCTTCATCTACTGTGTGTCCTCCCTCGGTGTTACCGGTGTGCGCTCGGAAATCCGCACGGATATTGGCGAAATGGTAAAGCAGGTGCGTCAGGCAAGCGAGCTTCCGGTAGCAGTGGGCTTTGGTATTTCCACACCGGAGCAGGCAGCAGCGATGGCAGCAGTATCGGATGGTGCGATTGTCGGGAGTGCGATTGTGAAGCTGGTCGCAAAGTACGGAAGGGACAGCGAGGAGCCGGTTGCCGCATATGTAAAGAGCATGAAGGATGCATTAAGATAAAAGAATATAGCAAAATAAACCTCCGGATGCCAAATGACATTCGGAGGTTTTTCTGAATCATTTTATTTTGCTTTTCCCTTTTTTCCTTGAAGGCTTTGCTGCAGGAGTTCTTTGTATCGGACGTTCTTTCGCCGGTGCGGTGGAGGCGCGCTGGATAAACTTCGCGCGGAGCAGCATTTTGCTGACGGTAACATTGTGGACAAGACCGTCTAACAAAAGAAATGCACTCTTTCCCAAATCCGTGCGGTCCTGGCGGATGGTGGTCAGGGGAGGAACAAGCTGGGATGCCACCGGCAAATCATCAAAGCCTACCACACTGACATCCTCAGGGACGCGCAGCCCATGCTTTTTGACTTCTGCAATAACACCGGATGCAATCAAATCGCTGGCGCACAGAATTGCAGTAGCGCCGTTGTCTAGGAAGGTCGGTACATGGTATTTGGCACAATCCGGAACATAGTAGCCGTATTCCATGAGACGTTCGTCCGGCTTGAGTCCGTGGTCCTGCATGCTTTGTACAAAAGCCTGATAGCGTTCATCCGATACCATGGAATTCTTGGAACCGTTGAGAAATGCAATTTTTCGGTGCCCGAGGGAATACAGATGATCCACCGCCAACGCAATTCCTTCCATAGAATCGGTACCGACATAACCCACATGTGGGTTGACCGGAATATAGTTGTCGAGAAGTACGGTAGGAACCGTGGTGCGGGAAAGCTGCTTCACCCAGTCATCATGCAGGGAAAAGCCAAGCAGAAAAGCACCTGAGAAACCGTTCTTCAACATATATGTATCAAATTTTTCGGCAGTCTGCATGTTCAGGTCCGATGGAATCACCGTAACCTCCCAGTGCCTGCGTGCAGCGGACTGTTTGAAACCCATGATGATTTCATATCCGAACTGTTCGATATTTTCGTAATCCATATTCTCTATCAAAATGCAGACCTTACGGGTGGTCTTGGAGCGGAGCTTTTTGGAAGCATACCCCATCTCTACGGCAGTGTCCAGTACCAACTGCCGCATTTCGTCGCTGATATCGCTGGCACCGTTGAGTCCCTTTGATACCGTACTTACAGCAATGCCGAGACGTTCGGCAATATCTTTAATCGTGGCCATGTCTTTGCACCTCATATGTTTAATATGGTCAATCTGTGGCTGCACTGCGCTGATACGCCTGCCGACCGGAATCACCAAAGATAAGTATAAACCTGCATAAAATAATTTGCAATAATTTTCGAAAAAATAGCGATATTTTTCGAAACTATCGCTTCTGCCAATACCTTGCATACTTTTGCAAAAAATGAAATAAAGAATAAAAACAGCCGGACAGATAAAAATAATAACAGTTGTATATTATCTTGATTGACAAAAGCGGAAAAAGATGGTATTCTATAGGTGCGGTTACGAAACTTATCGAAACATTTCGACAAGTTTCGGGAAAATTGGAGAAATAATCCGGCTCTTGTTTCAAAAAGAATGGGCCGGTTGACACAGGAGGTATCCGTATGGATGCGAAGAAGGGAAACTTAGAGCGGGGCGCCGGCATTCTCATGCCGATAAGCGCACTTCCGGGAGCATATGGAATTGGTACATTAGGGAAAAATGCATATCGGTTCGCCGATATGGCGGCTAAGAGCGGTTATCGTTACTGGCAGGTGCTGCCGGTGGGACCTACCAGCTATGGTGACAGCCCGTACCAGTCCTTTTCAGCTTTTGCCGGAAATCCGTATTTCATCGACCTGGAGGTATTGATGGAGGAAGGGCTGCTGACAAGGGCGGAGGCAGAGGCGTGTGATTTCGGAAGCGATGTGAGTGACATCGATTATGCGGCAATCTTTGATAACAGATTCAAGCTGCTTCAAAAAGCGTTTCGCAGAAGCAATCATAAGCAGAGTGCAGAGTATCAGAGCTTCGTAAAAGAAAATGCATTCTGGCTGGAGGATTACAGCTTTTATATGGCAGTAAAATTTCATTTTGACTGCAGAAGCTGGCAGGAGTGGGAGGATGACATCAAGCTGCGCAGGCCGGAGGCGGTGGAAAAGTATCAGAAGCTTCTGGCAGAGGAGATTGATTTTTGGAGGTTCTGCCAGTTTAAATTCCGTGAGCAGTGGAAGAAGCTGAAAAAGTATGTTAATGAGCTGGGAATGAAGTTTATCGGGGACATCCCGCTGTATGTGGCGATGGACAGCTCGGATGTCTGGGTGCATAAGGATTTGTTTGAGCTGGACGAGGACTGTGAGCCTATCCACATTGCGGGAGTGCCGCCGGATGCCTTTTCGGATGACGGACAGCGCTGGGGCAATCCGCTGTACCGCTGGGACAGGATGGAGCAGCAGGATTTCGACTGGTGGAGAGAGCGCATGAAGGCGAACGCATCGCTGTATGATGTGATTCGTATCGACCATTTTATCGGTATTGTGAATTACTGGTCCATCGCTGCGGATTGTGAGACGGCGATTGACGGTGAGTGGAAGAAGGGACCGGGCGAGAAGCTGATGAAGGCGGTTACCGAATCCATCGGTGATGCAGGCATTATAGCGGAGGATCTGGGCGTGCTCACCCCACCGGTCAGAGAGCTGATTGCAAAGCTGGGATTTCCGGGCATGAAAATCATCGAGTTCGGTCTTGACTGCGAGCCGGAGAACGATTATCTGCCGCACAACTATAACACCTCCAATATCGTGGCTTACATCGGCACCCACGATAATGAGACTCTGGTAGGCTTCCTGAAGAATGCTTCGGAAGAACAGCTCGAAAAGATAGAGGATTATTTCGGGGCAGAGTCAATGGAGGATTTGCCGGATAAGATGATTCGCAGTCTGTTTGCCTGCGTTGCCGATGTGGCGATTGTGCAGACACAGGATTTATTAAAGCTGGATAACCGTGCGCGGACGAATCTTCCGTCCACGGTCGGCACAAACTGGCGCTTCCGCGCGACGTGGGAGCAGTTAGACCGCATTGACACCGCATATTATCATAAGCTCTGCCGGATGTATAACCGGCTTGCATAAGCAGACAGCTTCTGAGGTATGATAGAGAATAATCGTGACCCGGGGGCAACGCAGCCGTGCGGGTGAAAGAAAGGATTGGGTAAACGATATGACAAAGGGTTTTAAGCAGAATGTAACGGAGATTCTGAAACTGGATTATGGAAAGGATATCAGGACAGCCGGTACTGTGGAGCTGTACAATGCAGTATCCAAGGCTGCAATGGCTGCCATCGGCAGAGATTTTAACGAGAAGGCAAAGAACGCGGAGGGCAAGAAGGCCTGCTATCTTTCGGCAGAGTTTTTAATCGGACGCATGGTGTACAATAACCTGCTGAATCTCGGGCTCTTCAACCAGTTCGGCGAATTGATGACGGAGAACGGTCGCGATATCCGCGTGTTTGAGGAAATCGAGGATGCGGCGCTCGGCAATGGCGGTCTCGGAAGACTGGCAGCATGCTTTCTGGATTCCGGTGCGACCAATGGCATTACTCTGAACGGATACGGTATCCGATATAAATACGGTCTGTTCAAGCAATATTTTGAGAATGGGTTTCAGAGGGAAACTGCAGATGACTGGATGAAGATGGGCGACCCGTGGTCACAGCGCGCCGATGCCGATACCGTGGTGGTAGAGTTCAAGGGACATGCGGTAAAGGCTGTACCGTACGATTCCCCGGTAATCGGTTACGGCGGAAAGAAAATCAATATGCTGCGCTTATGGCAGGCAGAACCGATGGAGAAGTTTCATTTTGACCTCTTTAATGAACAGAAGTACGATAAGGCAGCCGGAGATCAGGTGGAGGCGGACGCCATCTGTGCAGTCCTCTATCCGAACGATACCACCGATGCGGGAAAGAAGCTTCGTCTGAAGCAGCAGTATTTCTTTTCCAGCGCCACCCTGCAGGATGTAATCCGCACCTACAAGGCAAAGTACGGCGACAATTTCAGCCATTTCGCATCGGAGTATGCAATTCAGCTCAATGATACACATCCGACGGTAGCCATCCCTGAGTTCATCCGCCTGATGATGGAGCGGGAGCACATGACCTTTGCAAAGGCATTGAAGCTGGCAAAGGAGACCTTCGCATACACCAACCACACCATCATGGCAGAGGCACTCGAAAAGTGGAGCATCAGCCTGTTTAAGGCAGTCATCCCGCATGTATATAAGTACGTGGTAATGCTGCAGAAGGCATTGGTAAAGGAGCTCACCGCAATGGGTGTTGAAGGGAAGAATCAGGAGCAGTATTTCATCATTGACGGCAATCTGATTCACATGGCGAGAATGGCGATTTTTGCCAGCCACTCCACCAACGGCGTGGCACAGATTCACACCGATATTTTGAAGAACGATGCGTTAAAGGAGTGGTACGCGCTGTATCCGGAGCGCTTCAACAACAAGACCAACGGTATCACCCAGAGGCGCTGGCTGGCCCTTGCCAATATGGAGCTTGCAGGCTTTATCACGGACAAAATCGGCAATGGCTGGATTACCAATCTTGACAACCTCAAAAAGCTTGAGCAGTACAAGGATGACGAGGCAGTCCTCCGGCAGTTCAACGATATCAAGAAAATTAAGAAGCGTCAGCTCTCGGATTATATTTTTGAGCGCGAGGGCGTGAGAATCAACCCGGATTTCATTTTTGATATTCAGGTAAAGCGCCTGCATGAGTACAAGCGCCAGCTTCTGAATGCATTCTCGATTCTTGACATTTACTTTGGCCTAAAGGACGGACGAATCAAGGATTTCCGGCCGACCGTATTCATCTTCGGCGCGAAGGCGGCACCGGGATATTTCCGGGCAAAGGGCATCATCAAGTATATCAATGAGATTGCAAAGCTGATTGACGCTGACCCGGAGGTCAATGACAAGCTGAAGGTAATCTTCGTGCAGAACTACAATGTTTCCTACGCGGAGAAGCTGACTCCGGCAGCGGATGTTTCCGAGCAGATTTCCACAGCAGGCACGGAGGCTTCCGGTACCGGCAATATGAAATTTATGCTCAACGGCGCAGTGACACTTGGAACCTATGACGGTGCAAATGTAGAGATTGTTGCCGAAGCCGGCGAGGAGAACAACTATATCTTCGGCGCAAGAGTGGAGGATATCGAGAAAATCAAGAAGAGCTACAATCCGAAGAAGCTTTACAAGAGCAACCCGCGCATTAAGAAGGTGGTAGATACGCTTGTGGACGGCACCTTTGATGATGGGGAAACCGGCATGTTCAAGGAGCTGTATACCTCCCTTCTGGAGGGTGCAAGCTGGCATAAGCCGGATCACTACTATCTCCTTGAGGACCTGATTCCGTATGTGGATGCGAAGCTTCGCGTCAATGCGGACTACGCGGATACGCTTGCATTCCGCAGAAAGTGCTTTATCAATATGGCAAATGCAGGCAAATTCTCCAGCGACCGGACCATTCGGGATTACACCGAAGAGGTATGGAAGCTGTAATATTGACAGACTGTGGCAAGAGGTGTCGTACAAAAAAGTACGGCGCCTTTTTTGTATCATAATTTACTCTATTTCGGGCATGCTACTTCATATATAAGCAGCCGAGAATAATCGGCGGAATGGAGGAGATATATGAAGAGTAGCAGAAGGATTTTCGCTTTGCTGGCCGCACTGACCTTGCTTTTGGGGATGACAGCATGTACCCGAAAATCGAACGACAATAACAACAATAATCAAAATGTGACGCAATCACCGACTGGCGGCGCGCCGGAAAAGGTATCGCTGAAAATATGGGCGCCGGAGAACCAGATTCAGACCGGTACGGTGGATGCGATGTGCAAAACCTTTAGCGAACTGCATCCGGAGTGGGATATCACCTTTACGGTGGAGGCACAGGGTGAGGATACCGCGAAGGAAAGCGTATTAAAGGATGTTGCAGCAGCGGCGGATATATACTTTTTTTCCAGCGATCAGCTGCAGGAGCTGGTAAATGCCGGGGCGATTGCGCGTCTGGGCGGCTCGGCCAAGAGCATGGTGGAGGAGACGATGGCGGATTCCGTAGTGGCCACGGTGACTGCGGAGGATGGCAATCTCTATGCGATTCCGTTTACCCACAATACCTTCTTTATGTACTATGACAAGAGCCTTTTGGACGAGGATGATGTCACGTCCATGGAAAAAATCATGGCAAAACAGACCGGTGATAAAGTATACAATTTCTATTTTGAGTCGGCGGGAGGCTGGAAGCTTGGCTGCTGGTATTATGGCGCGGGATTGCACATTTACGGGGAAAGCCAGAACGATTATGAGGCCGGCTGCAACTGGAATAATCCGACGGGAGTGGCGGTCACCAATTATCTGATTGATCTGATCGGCAATCCGAAATGTGTGTACGACGGTGATATTTCCGTGTCCGAGCTTGCCGGCAGTCACCGCCTCGGAGCGTGGTTTGACGGTTCCTGGAACTACAAGCTCTACAAGGATGCCCTTGGGGACGACCTTGGTCTTGCCAGAATTCCGACCTTCAACCCGGACGGAAATGATTATCAGTTGAAAGGCTTTTACAGCACGAAAGCAATCGGTGTAAATCCGAAGTCGGCATATCCGGCAGCAGCGGTGGCGTTTGCAGCTTTTCTCGGCAGTGAGGAAATGCAGATGAAACGTTACACGGAGACCGCACAGATTCCGACCAATCTAAACGCCGTAAATTCTGAAATGGTACAGGCTGACGAGGTGGCCAGAGTCATTCTGGATGAGGTCAACAATGCTTCCGTGAAACAGCCGGCCAACGCAGAATTTTCCCAGAGATACTGGTCGAACGCCGGAGCCATTCCGACAGAAATCCGCAGCGGTGTGTTGAACAAAAACAACGTGCAGGAAAAACTGGATTTGTTCGTCAATTCGATGAAGGTGAAATAGTGGTTTAAGGTTTGAATCAACGAGGAGGCGACATTAGTGTTCGGAAAAAGAAAAAAGAAAGCAGATGATTTTGCCGGGAATGTGGGCTTTTGCGTTGCATTCAAAAAGGGAGATATCTATACCAGATTATCGGCGCTTGTCTGGGGCCTGAATAACCTAAGAAACCGGCAGATAATCAAAGGAATCCTTCTGCTGCTGTTGGAGACGGCATTTATCGTATTTATGGTACGGTTCGGAGCCGGTGCCATCGGTGATATGATGACGCTGGGTACGGTGGAGCAGACCGAGGAGTACAACGAGGCGCTGGGCATATACGAGTACAGGGCGGGTGATGACTCCATGCTCTGCCTGCTGTACGGCGTCATCACCATTTTTGTGATTTTAGCAGCAGTGCTCCTTGTGGGCGTGTCGGTGCGCAGTGCCTATCTGGTACAGCAAAGGAAGGAGCAGGGCAGGCACATCCCGACCTTTACGGAGGAGCTTCGCAGCTTAAAGCATGAGAAACTGCACAATCTGCTGCTGTTCCTGCCGGTGACCGGCATTGTGTGCTTTACCATTATTCCGCTGGTATTTATGATTCTGATTGCGTTTACCAGCTACGACCGGAACCATCAGCCGCCGGGAAATCTGTTTGACTGGGTAGGGCTTTCCAATTTTCGTGAAATTTTCAGCTTTGGCGGAAAGCTTGCAGGAACCTTCTGGCCGGTGCTTGGCTGGACGCTGACCTGGGCTGTTCTCGCGACGGTGACGACCTATATTCTGGGCATCATTCTGGCGCTAATCATTAATCGCAGGGGAACAAAGTGGAAGCCGTTCTGGCGCTTTTTGTTTGTGATGTCCATCGCAGTGCCGCAGTTTGTGTCATTGCTGACCATGCGCACCATTTTTAATACCAACGGACCGGCAAATATCATTCTGCGTGAGCTTGGCATAATTGGGGCAACCGGGGCGGTTCCGTTTTTTACCGACCCGACACTCGCGAAGGTGACGATTATTTTGATCAATATCTGGATAGGAGTGCCGTACACGCTGCTTACCATGACAGGCATTTTGCAAAACATTCCGGAGGATCTGTATGAGGCGGCGCGGGTGGACGGTGCAAACACCTCTGTCATGTTTTTTAAGATTACGCTGCCGTATATGCTGTTTGTGACTACGCCGAATCTGATTACGCAGTTTACCGGAAATATCAACAATTTTAACGTTATTTACCTGTTATCGGGCGGTGGTCCGGATTCGCTGAATTACTATTATGCGGGAAAGACGGATCTTCTGGTAACCTGGCTGTACAAGCTCACAATCACCAATAAGGACTATAATCTCGGAGCGGTCATCGGTATTTTTGTGTTTGTCATCCTGGCGACACTTTCCCTTTTAACCTATCGCCGCACCAGCTCGTACAAGGATGAGGAGGCGTTCCAGTAATGAAAAGAGCAGGCTCTATGAGTGTCAGAAAAAAAGTAAATAATGTTTTGGTTCATATCCTTCTTTCCGTCCTCGGACTGATCTGGGTGCTGCCGATCTTTTTTGCGGTGCTGACCTCGCTGCGCGCGGAGGGCGGCTCCTCAAAGAGCTATATCTGGCCGAAGGGATTTACGCTGGACAATTATAAAAATGTGCTGAGCGGGCAGGGAAGCCTGAATTTCCCGAGATGGTTTATGAACACATTGATTGTAGCAGTCGTTAGCTGCCTGCTGTCGGCGTTTTTTGTGCTCTGCGTCTCGTATGTTATGTCGAGACTGCGCTTTAAAATGCGCAAAAAATTTTTGAATATAGCGCTGATTCTCGGAATGTTCCCCGGCTTTATGGCGATGATTGCAATCTATTATATTGTCAAGGGGCTGGGATTTCTGGAGGCTGGTCCGATGAAGCTGGTGGCGCTGGTGATCGTGTATTCGGGAGGTGCGGGACTTGGCTTTTATATCGCAAAGGGCTTTTTTGATACCATCCCGCGCACGATCGATGAGGCGGCCTATATTGACGGTGCGACAAAATGGGATGTATTTCGCAAAATTACCGTTCCGCTGTCCAAACCGATCATCGTGTACACGCTGCTGACGGCGTTTATGGGACCGTGGGTGGACTATATTTTTGCGAAGGTCATTCTCGGAAACGACCGGAATTACTATACTGTGGCGATTGGTCTCTGGACCATGCTCGAAAAAGAATTTATTGAATACTATTACACACAGTTCTTTGCAGGCTGTATTATCATCTCCATACCGATTGCGGCATTGTTCCTGTTTACCCAGAGGTTTTATGTAGAGAGTGTATCGGGCGCGGTGAAGGGATGACGGTACGACCGGAAGACGGCGCAGCAATTACTGCGCCGGTTCCTTGATGCAGGTATCTGTTTTTAATTGTCGGAGTAAATATTTGTAGCGCTGCTGGATGGCGTTTACTTCATAGATGGAGCAGTCAATCAAATCCGGGTCGACTACGTTTTCGAAATTGGAGTAAGCAGTATCC
>CAMALD010000003.1 GCA_945836355.1 uncultured Lachnospiraceae bacterium
CCAGCGCTTCACCTGTCAGAAAAAGTACCAAAACATTCCAAAAAATCAGGAACAAGTGAGAGCAAGCCTGCAGTGAACAATCCGTCGGCACGCAGCAGAAAAAAACGGGTACAAAATGCGAACCCCCCTAGTATTATTTCCAAAAAATATAGTTTTTTTTCTCAAAAGGTGCTATAATGTTAATGGTTAATTGATTTCATACTTGAGGAGGTATGTATAATGAAACATAAAAAAATTGATGCCGTATTGATTAGCTCATTAGCCAAACTGGAATCTACGGACTATACCGGCTCTCCTGAAACAGAAGAGATATACCGTCGACTTGTAAACGGTCGAAAAGCCTTTGCAGATATCTATGAATTGAATGTTAATGCCGTTTCGGAAATCAGCGCGCTTGATCTTGAAATAAAATTTTACACCGAGAAGCTTCGAAAAATCGTCCAGAGCGTTTCCAATGCCACCAAAAACATCCACAGGGCTGCCAGCGAATCGGCGGAGGTTTCCGGCATTGTGGCGGATCGTCATGAGGACCTTACCAACACCATCATTACGGTTTCAAAGGAATCTTCTAACGTCTATCAGAAGATTGATTCCAGCCAGCAAAGCCTTACCGAAATCCGTCAATTATCCGAAAATACAATTACTGTATCGCAGAAAATGCAGTCCGACATGAATCAGCTCTCCGAGATCATTCAACACATGAACGAGGTTATCGGCGCTATTCAGAATATTTCTTCTCAGACCAATCTGCTCTCCCTCAACGCCTCCATCGAGGCTGCCAGATCCGGTGAGGCAGGCAGAGGCTTTGCCGTTGTTGCAGATGAAATCCGTAACCTTGCGGAGGAAACAAAGACGCTGACAAACAACATGAGCCAGTTTGTCGCAAGCGTACAGCACGCTGCCGAAGCCAGTGCTGCCAGCGTTGATTCCGCGATTGTATCTCTGGAAGAGGTTAATGACAAAATTAAAAATGTATGGACTCTGAATGAAGAAAACCAGTCCCATATCGCCGAGATTACAGACAGCATCAGCAGTCTTGCTGCTGTCAGCGAAGAGATTTCCAGCAGCATGAACGAAATTCAGTCCAGTGCCAGCGATATTGAAAACTCCTGCGCCGTATTAAAGGAGGATACCGGCAGTTTGCAGCAGATTGGGGATGACTGTTCCAACGCAATCAAGCCGATTGACAACATCGAGCAGCGCATGGATGGTATTTTGTCCCAGATGGGCAAGATGTCTCTGGATTCCTTCTACGCCCTGTCAAGGCAGGAGCTGACCGAATATGTTGACGGGGCCATCAGTGCCCATCGCTCCTGGATAGAGAAGCTGGGAAACATCATTAACAGCCACACGATCATCCCATTCCAGGTAGACGATACCAAATGCCGTTTCGGACATTTTTATTACTCCATTGTACCTCCGGTACCGGAAATCAAGGCACTCTGGGATGAGATTGGTCTGGACCATAAAAAGCTTCATCAACTGGGTGCGAAGGTGCTGTCGTTTATGTTCGATGATAATATCAGGTCCGCAAATGATACATACAAGGATGCTGTTGCAATTTCAGAAAAGCTGATTGCCAAATTAGAAAAAATCAAAACCATGATTCCGGCAACTCAAAAATGATGCAGTTATCCAATTTCGTTTGGACTGCTTAACGATAATAATAATGAGTTTATCAAGGAAAGGAAGTATAACATTGAAAAAAGCATCTAAAAAAAGCAAAAAAAAAAGTAGCATCGGGAAAAAAATACTGGTGTCCATGTTAATTCTGATTACTGTTTTTGTAGCAATGATTATTTGCAACTATGCTGCCCTTGGCGAAATCGGTGACCACAATACGATGATAGGGCAGACGCTGATTGACATCGAAACATCGGAAGGCGAATTAACCACAGAACTTCAAAAAGTGCAGATGTATTCCTCCCTGCTGTATTACAACCGCATCGGTGACTCAGCGACTCAGTACATTGAGCAGCTCACCGCTGCCAGCGCAAAGACCAAAGAGACAATAACCGCTCTTTACAATTATTCCGTGGCAACCGGTGAACCGAGTGTCATCGACGCTGCAGCTGCTTACAGCGCCTCCATTGACGACTTGATTGTTAGCTCGGACAATCTGGTAACCACTGTCACGAAAAGAGACATCACTGCATTTTTGGCTCAAAGCGAAATCCTTTCAGATAAGATTACCGCCGTGCTGGATGTCGGAACCATTTATAATGACAAATACGAGTCGTTCCGCGATTCCATTTTGCAACAATCAGCCACAAAAATTGCCGGAACCCGAATTTTTAATATGATTTTATTTGCTCTGTTTGTATTGGTGACTGCCTGCTGCGAACTCGTTATTGCAAAAACGGTTTCCAGACCGGCAAGGCGAGCGAAGGAACAGGTTAATGAAATTGTCAAGAAGATTAAGCTTCAGGAAGGCGATTTAACAGAACGTATTCCGGTCCGGTCCGCAGATGAAATAGGTCAGCTGTCAATTGGTGTCAACGATTTCATTGAGCAGCTCCAGTATATCATGCAGAAATTGAAGACCGAATCAGGCAATCTGATGGAATCCGCCCAGACAGTAAATAAGGAGGTTGGTCTTTCCACAGAAAGCGCAAACAATGTGTCCTCCGCAATGGAACAGATGGCAGCAAGCATGGAGGAGATTGCAGCAACGCTCGGCCAGATTGCTTCCGGCAGCGACTCTGTTATGGAAGAGCTCAACCAGATGAACAGCCACGTCAAAAATGGTGTTTCCCTTGTCAACGATATCAGGAGCCGCGCCGATACAATGCATCACAATACCTTATCCAGCAAGGAAATAACTTCACAGAATGTTGCCCTGATCCGAAAAGAATTGGAAAAAGCGCTTGAAGAAAGCCGCAGTGTTGAAAAAATCAATGATTTGACCGGTGAGATTTTAGGTATTACCAGCCAGACCAATCTCCTTTCCCTGAATGCCTCCATCGAGGCGGCAAGAGCCGGAGAAGCCGGAAGAGGCTTCGCGGTCGTTGCCGGTGAGATTCGTGTACTTGCAGACAGCAGTGCGGAAACCGCAGGCAACATCCAGAACATCAGCAATCAGGTAAATGATGCCGTTAATAAGCTGGCAAAGAACGCCGAAGCAATGCTTAGGTTTATTGATGAGAAGGTCATGAAGGATTATGACGATTTTGTTGATGTTGTAGGACAGTACAAACAGGATGCCGAAAGCGTCAACAGCATTCTGCATGATTTTGCCGCTAATACCGAGGATATCTCTAAGACCATGCAAAACATGAATGTTGGCATTAATGATATTTCAGTCACGGTTGATGAGAATGCAAAGGATGTCACCAACGTGGCAGACAACGCTGTCAGCCTTGTTGAGTCCATCTCACAGATTCATGCCGAGTCTAACAACAATCAGGAAATCTCCAAGCTTTTGGCAGAAGAGGTGCAGAAATTCAAGCGGGTATAAAACCACTCCCCGGAGAGTTTTTCGTATAGGAAGCACAATTTCCTGTTGCACAAAAATGTGGTGCACGATATGCGTATAAGTAAACCCCACAGACGCATAGCATGCACCACATTTTTAGTATGTATCCTTCTTCAGCTTCCCATTCATAACTGCAATTGCAAGCAGGTACAATCCCAACATCCACGCACACACAACCAGTAACGGCTGACCCATTTCCGCATATTCACCGGCGAGCGCCAGTCTTGCCAGCTTTACGCCATGATAAAACGGAAATACCCGGCTGACGGACAAAATCACGCCCTTCATGTTGTCGACATCCATCCAGACTCCGCCAACCATACCCACTACGGTAATAATAATGGAGCAGATGCCCGGCGCCGCCTTCTCGCCAATCAGAGTGCCGAAGATCATCCCGACAGAAATAAACATAATTGCGGACGGAAGCAGACAGACGATACTTAGCAGCACTCCCGTCACCGGCAGCTTCGTCCCGACTGCGACGGCAGTCGCAAAGGAAGCTGCAAAGGTAATCAAAAGCTGCAATAGAGCAAGTACAATTACCGATAAGGTATATCCCAAAATAAAATCCTTTGATTTCATCGGCGATGCATGAAGACGCATGATAAGTGCCGTAGAGCGGTCTTTTGAGACCTGAATGCAGATAAACAGCATAATAAAAGTCAAGCCGAAATATGCAATTCCCGGTGCCAGATTCCGTATCTGGAAAACGGTCATATTTGCCTGCTTCGGGATGCTCTCGTTCACCACCGACATGATGACAAGCATTACAAGCGGAAACGCTAGGCAAAATATGTAGCTAAGCGGATCCCTCAATATTTCTTTCATTGTTCTTTTGCAAAAAATGATACCCTTCATTCCCCTGTCCTCCATATCCGGCTGATGATTATGCATTTGCGGCAATCTCAACAAACGCCTCTTCCAAATTCTGCTTTCCCGTCTGCGCCAGCAGCTCGTCAATCGTTCCGATTGCCTTAACTTCACCGTTTACCATAATCGCCACAGCGTCTGCAAGCGCTTCGACCTCCTCCATGTAATGGGTCGTAAGAACCACCGTAACCTCTGTTTTGAGACGCTTGATGACCGCCCAAAGCTCTCTTCTGGCAAGAACGTCCAGCCCCAGTGTCGGCTCATCCAGAAACAACAGCTTCGGCTCCGTAATCAGCGCCATCGCAATGCTGACCTTCCGCTGCCAGCCGCCCGAGAGTGTCTTTGCCCTGCACTTCTCCACCTCGGCAAGTGAAAACATCTCTATCATCTCCTGCGTCCTTCTCGCAATTTTCTCTTTATCCATACCGTAAATGCCCGCCATGAACTCCAGGTTTTCCCTCACGGTCAGATTCGGTGCAATCGAGGTCTCCTGTGGGGAGAGATTGACAATCTCCTTCACCTTATCCTTCTCCTTCACAATGCTGTGCCCCAGCACGATTGCGTCCCCGGAGGTCGGGCTTGCCAGCCCGGTCAGCATCTTGATGGTGGTGGTCTTGCCTGCGCCGTTTACACCCAGAAGTGCAAACAGGGTATCCTCCTCCACCGCAAAGGATATGTTGTTCACCGCCACCTTTGCCCCGTACTCTTTCCTCAGATTCTTGATTTCAACTGCTTTTGCCATGATACTCCCTCCTATTCCGCCTGTCCGAGTTTTTTCAGTCTCAGATTGATTTCATCAATATTTTTTTTGCAGGTCTTGTACTGTATGATCCAGCATATCGCGTAGGAAACGGAATACGACAGAATCAGGCTGACCGCCGACTGTATATATTTTCCCAGTCCCCAGCAATAGCTTGCCACGGAAATCCACACGGCACTGGAGATAACAAAATACACGATGCTTTGCACCAGCAGACCTAAACGCTCAATCTCCATGATTACCGTCCCACCCGCCAGCGATGCACTCATCAGCCCGATCAGCAGCAGCTGCACCACAAGCGCCGTCACATCATTATCAAACTTTGCCGCATATTCCGGCAGCATTGGCATTTGATTTGCCACCTTCAACATCACAAAATACAGTAGTGTCGTAATTGCAATCGAATAACAGAAGGAATTCACCATCCGCTTCAGCATTGACTTTATCATTTTCATTCTCCATTTCTGTCTGACTACTTAAATACTTAGTATCTGCTTGATTTTTGTCACATAGCGCCTGGACACATAGGTTTCAATATCACCCATCAGCTGCATCTTTATGGTACCGGTAATGCTGGTGTCCAGCCTCTTGATTTTCCTGACGTTTACAATCTCCGAATTGGATATTCGGACGAATCTGTTTCCTTCCAGCATCTCCTCCATCTCGTACATCCGCTCTCTTATTCTAAGCTGTCCTGCTCCCGTAGAAATATAAACCTGCTTGTTTGCGGTAAACACCCGGATAATGTCCGCCACGCAGACCATCTCCGCCTCATCCTTCCCTGACGGATATGCTCTTATTTTTTGTTCAAACAGATCGTTTACCGCATCATATATTGCCTTTGCCTCCATGTTCTGCACATCGGAGCAAATATGTATTTCCGGCTCTGCGTACTTTTTTTGAATATCGTATTTTATTATCATGATTTCTCCGTTCATTTTGCTTAAGCTGATATCTGCATTATACACATTTATTAAATATATGGGAATAGTTTTGCGACGAATGGTCGAAACCGGAGGATAAGTGGCAGAAAAAGGCTTATCCGGTTGCACATTGTCCTTTGCTGTGCTATACTCGAAACAACCGATTCACTGTAAAAGGAGTTTTTGCCCGTGAAAAGAAATGTCGACCTTAACGAAATATCCGATGGTAAATTTTATAGTCTGAATGATATGGTGCGTGCCGATTGTCAGGATTGTACGGGCTGCTCCATGTGCTGTGAGCAGATGTCGGACACAATTTTTCTCGATCCTCTCGATGTGTTTCGGCTGACCCGGGCAACCGGCTGCTCCTTCGACGAGCTGCTTGACGCAAAGAAGCTGGAGCTCGCGCTTGCGGATGGCATTATACTGCCCCATCTGCAGCCCGACAGAAGGACCGGCTTCTGCCCTTTCTTAAGCGCTATGCGCTGCAGCATCCATGCGTCGCGTCCGGGCTTCTGCCGCATTTTTCCGCTGGGACGCTACTACGAAGACCGTAGCTTTTCCTACATCCTGCAGACAAAGGAATGCCCGAAAAAGCGCACAAAAATAAAAGTCAGCCGTTGGATTGACACCCCGCTGCTTGCGCAGAATCAGGCATTTATCAACGACTGGCATTATTTTCTTGAGGATTTATCCGCCGCGCTCGCCTCTGCACCGACCGATACGGTACGTCGGGTACAGCTATATCTGCTTCACAGCTTCTATCGCACCGCCTATACCGCCACCGATGAGGCAGGCTTTTATGCCGAATGGCGGGAGCGGCTTGCGAAGGCGCGTACCTTGCTGGGCTGATATAGCGGGAAGCGCCCTTTGTTACCAGTCCCCGCGCAGCAGCGGCGTGGCAAGGTACACTACCGTCCTGTCATAATCCTCCTCATAGCGGATTACTACCTGCATATTCATCTTTTTTCCTTCTACGACAATATACTCCGGTAGCAGCTTGGAGTATGCGTAGATGGTATACAGCTCTTCGTCACGGTTTTCATATATAATTTTTCCGGACAGCTTTTTTACCATATTATCGGCAATCCGGTTCCACTCACCAAACGCGAGCTTTCCTTCGTAGATTCCCGCTAACTGCAAGGTTGTCTCCACCTGCTTGACTTTCAGCGCATCCATGGCATCTAAAATAATATCGCGGTATTCGAGTGCATTGTATTCTGTATCCTGATATATCACCAGCTCCACATATAGGTATGTCTTGGTGATTTCCTCCCGCAGCGTAACGGCCTTAATCGTAGTCTCCGCCTGCTTTGCGGCGCGCCGGTACTCATATACCTGACAGATGTCATTCTCCTTATATTCGACTTCCCCATCCATGTTCACACCGATTGCATTTGCAAGATAAGCAATCAGCGATTGCTTATCCCTCTCCGTCAGAAACGCCGAGCCGTAATCTGCCGTAATCTGCAATCTGCTCTCCACATTTCCGGCGTCCGATGCTGCAAATGCATCGACCAGTTCTACCTGCCGGTATATCAGATAATCCGATGCCACCTTTGTCCCCACTCCGATGAGCAGAAGGATGCACACCGCCACCAATGCCTTACGATATTTGCTTGCCATGATAAATTGCAAAAATCCGCTTTCTACCTTCCTATTCTCTCTGTAATCCCTCTGATTACTGCGATTCCGATACACTGTCATAAAAAAACCTCCATTTCGGTAAAAGCATTACCGGAAAATGGAGGTTTTATACATATGCTATTGAAACTCGCCGGAGCGGTTTCGCTTATTTGTGATATTTCTCTGCCAGTGACAGACGAACCAAGGATCTGCGCAGCGCAAGCTCAGCCCGTGCCTCATTGATTTCGGCATCCGCGCTCTTTAAACGGCGCTCTGCACGAATCTTTGCCTCATTCGCACGGTTGATATCGATTTCCTCCGGCCACTCGCAGGACTCGGCCAGAATTACAACCTTATCCCCAAGAATCTCAAGAAATCCCTCGTGAAGTGCAGCTTCCTTTTCTTCCCCGTCTTTCTTGATTCGCAGCACCCCCGGTGCCACAATCGCCGTGAGCGGAATATGGTCACGAAGCACACCTATTTCGCCTTCCGTAGTGGTCAGCTCTATCATCTCCGCATCCTCTTCAAGAAAAATCCGGTCAGGAGCAATCACCTGCAATTTAAAATACTTGCTTGTCTCTGCCATTCGCTTTGACTCCCTTACTTATTCTTTGTTCTGGCAATGACATCGTCGATATTTCCCGCATTCAGGAAATAGCTCTCCGGAATATCATCATGCTTTCCTTCCAGAATCTCCTTAAAGCCCTGGATGGTCTCCTGCACCGGAACATATCTTCCCGGAAGACCGGTAAACTGCTCTGCTACATGGAACGGCTGGGAAAGGAATCTCTGTACCTTTCTTGCGCGGGATACGAGCATCTTCTCTTCCTCGGAAAGCTCATCCATACCGAGAATCGCAATGATATCCTGCAGTTCCTTATATCTCTGAAGAATCTCCTGCACACCGCGTGCCACCTTGTAGTGCTCCTCACCCACAATGCGCGGATCGAGGATGCGGGAGGTGGATGCAAGCGGGTCAACGGCCGGGTAGATACCTAACTCAACAATGGAACGTGACAACGCGGTTGTCGCATCCAGATGGGCGAAGGTAGTAGCCGGAGCCGGATCGGTGTAGTCATCGGCCGGCACATATACTGCCTGCACAGAGGTGATGGAACCGTTCTTCGTGGAGGTGATACGCTCCTGCAAAGCACCCATCTCGGTCTGCAGGGTCGGCTGGTAACCTACCGCACTCGGCATACGGCCGAGCAGTGCGGACACCTCAGAACCTGCCTGCGTGAAACGGAAAATATTGTCGATGAATAAAAGTACATCCTTACCGGTCTTGTCACGGAAATACTCTGCCATGGTAAGTCCTGTCAGACCGACTCTCATTCTTGCTCCCGGCGGCTCGTTCATTTGACCGAACACCATGGTGGTCTTATCGATAACGCCGGATTCAATCATTTCGTAATAAAGGTCGTTACCCTCACGGGTACGCTCTCCGACACCGGTAAATACAGAATAACCGTTATGCTCGGTCGCAATGTTTGTAATAAGCTCCTGTATCAATACGGTCTTACCTACGCCCGCACCGCCGAACAGACCGATTTTACCACCCTTCTGGTAAGGGCAGAGGAGGTCGATAACCTTGATACCGGTCTCGAGAATCTCCGTCTCTGTGGACTGTTCTTCAAACTTTGGCGGCTTACGGTGAATCGGCATATACTCCACGCCCTCGGGTGCCGCTTTCTCATCAATCGGCTCACCCAATACGTTGAACATGCGTCCGAGTGTATTCTCACCTACCGGAACACTGATCGGCGCACCGGTTGCCTCTGCGTCCATACCGCGAACTAGACCGTCTGTCGGGCCCATGGCGATACAGCGCACTGTATCATCACCAAGATGCTGTGCTACCTCTACAACCAACTTTTTATCATGGTTCTGTATTCTGATTGCTTCGTTAATCTCCGGAAGATTTCCCTCCTGGAACTTAATGTCGAGGACTGCACCGATAATCTGAGTGATCTTTCCAATTTTGCTTTGTGCCAACTTTTCGTCACTCCTTTTCTCTTTTCTACTGGCTCATGCTGCCTTAACTGATTGCATTCGCTCCGGCAATAATTTCGGTAAGCTCCTGCGTGATTGAGCTCTGACGTGCCCGGTTGTACAGCAGGGACAAATCGGAAATCATCTCGTCCGCGTTGCTGGTGGCTGCATCCATCGCCTGCATGCGGGCACCGTTTTCGCTGGCAAGTGCCTGAACCATTGCTCCATAAACCAAACTGTTGATATACTTCGGAATAATGAGGTTTAACGCTTCGTCCGACTGCGGCTCATAATTCATAAGCGTCAGGTCCTCCTCATCCGCCTCCTCCTTTACTTCAACCGGAAGCAGCTTTAAGAAAGTCGGGATATGCACCACCGTGTTTTTGAATACGGTGTACGCGATATAGATTTCACCCACCTCATTGTTTACAAATGCATTCAGAACATCGCGCCCGATATCGATTGCATCCTTGAACATCGGCTCGTTGATCACCTCGGAATAGTCCGCGCGGATCTCATAGCCGCGTTTTGCCAAAGCATCTCTGCCCTTTCTTCCGACCGCATAGATCACGGCATCTTCTTTTGCAATGCCGCTGCCGGTCACCAGCTTGATTACATTGGAGTTATATCCGCCAGCGAGCCCGCGGTTGGAGGTAATCACGATGATTGCCTTTTTCGGGGAGCTGCCGGCGTTCAGATAAGGATGTGACAAGGTACTTGATTTCTTCAGCATGGAGTTCACCGTCTGGTACATGTAGTTGAAATACGGCAGGGAATTCTCCGCGCGCGACTTCGCCTTCTGCAGCTTGACGGTGGAAACGAGCTTCATGGCCTTGGTAATCTGCCCGGTACTCTGTATACTCTCTTTGCGCCTTTTGATATCTCTCATTGAGGCCATAGCTTCACACCCTCTCTATCTATTTCGTAAATTCTTTTTTGAAGCCGGTAATCGCTTCTACCAGCTTCTTCTCGCATTCCTCATCCATAACCTTCTTCTCACGGATGCTCTCAGGAATCTCAGGATACTTCGTATCAATGTAGTTAAACAGCTCCTTCTCAAAGGTCTGGATATCAGCGACCTCAATATCCAGCAGATACTTCTTGGTGGCTGCATAGATAATGATTACCTGATACTCGACCGGCATCGGCTTGTACTGAGGCTGCTTCAAAATCTCTTTGATACGCTCTCCCTGTGCCAGACGCTCCTTTGTATCGGCATCCAGGTCGGAACCGAACTGGGCAAAGGATGCCAGCTCACGGTACTGGGCAAGGTCGAGACGGATGGTACCTGCAATCTTCTTCATCGCCTTAATCTGCGCGGAACCGCCTACACGGGATACCGACAGACCTGCGTTGACTGCCGGGCGGAAACCGGAGTTGAACATCTCCGTCTCCAGATAAATCTGACCGTCGGTAATGGAAATTACGTTCGTCGGAATATATGCAGATACATCGCCTGCCTGTGTCTCAATAATCGGAAGCGCTGTCAGGGAACCTCCGCCGAGCTTGTCCGAAAGTCTCGCTGCACGCTCCAGAAGCTTTGAGTGCAGATAGAATACGTCACCCGGATAAGCCTCACGTCCCGGTGGTCTCTTGAGGAGCAGGGAGAGTGTACGATATGCGGTAGCATGCTTACTCAAATCATCATAGATAATGAGGACATCCTGCCCGTTCTCCATCCATTCCTCACCAATCGCACATCCGGAATACGGTGCGATATACTGCAGCGGAGCCAGCTCACTGGCTGTTGCGGCAACAACGGTGGTGTAATCCATTGCGCCAAACTCCTCCAGAGTCTTCACGATGCCGGCAACGGTCGAAGCCTTCTGACCGATGGCAACATAGATACATTTCACATTCTGGGACTTCTGATTGATAATCGTGTCAATCGCGATTGCGGTCTTACCGGTCTGACGGTCACCGATGATCAGCTCACGCTGTCCGCGTCCGATCGGCACCATCGAGTCGATAGCCTTGATACCTGTCTGTAACGGGGTATCCACGGATTTTCTCGAGATAACACCGGAAGCCACACGCTCAATCTGACGATACTTTGTCGCTGCAATCGGTCCCTTGCCGTCGATTGGCTGTCCGAGTGCATTTACAACACGTCCGAGCATCACATCGCCTACCGGCACCTCAACTACGCGACCGGTGGTCTTTACGGTGTCACCCTCGTTGATGTTCTTGCTGTCACCAAGCAATACTGCACCGACGTTGTCCTCCTCAAGGTTGAGGATCATACCGTATATCTCATTCGGGAATTCCAGAAGCTCACCCTGCATCGCCTTCTCCAAACCGTGGATACGCGCGATACCGTCTGCCACCTGGATAACGGTTCCTACGTCGGATACCTCCAACTTGGTGCTGTAATTCTTTATCTGTTCCTTGATTACCGAACTGATTTCTTCAGGTCTTAAATTCAAGAGATAAGCACCTTCCTTCTATAATAGTCTGCTTTACTGCTACGCCCGGCATTAGCCCGGCCGCAGCACTTTGCTTTATGAAAGCTGTATTTTCTGCAGCTGCTTTTCCATCTGTGACAGCTTTGTACGGATACTGCTGTCCACCACACGGTCACCGATGCGGATTACAACTCCGCCGATCAGCGCTGCATCCACCCCGTAATGCATCTCCAGGGTTTCATAATCGGTCGTTGCGAGAAGCTTTTGCTCCAGCTTCGCTCTCTGCGCATCATCCAGAGCTCTGGCGGATGTCACGGTAACTACGCCGATTTTTTTATATTCCTTCACTACTGACAGGAAATAGCCCAAAACTGCATCCAGTTCATCTGCCCGTCCCTTATCCACAATCAGCGTGAGAAATCCGGTCATGTCCTCGGACACTCTGCCCGAAAAAACATTCTTTACCACAGTATTCTTTTCTTCTTTGCTGATCTTCGGGTGGGTGAGAAACAGCATCAGGTCGCTGTTTTGTTCAAACACCTCGCGTACCCGGGCTGCCTCCTCAAAAAGGGTGTCTACGGACTGCTTTTCCAGAGCAAGTTCAAACAAGGCATCTCCGTATACTTTGGATACTAATTTCGCCATGTATCATCACCTATCTCATTCAAAGCTTCGTCCACGAGCTGCGCCTGTTTCTTGTCATCCATGCTTTCAGCTACAAACTTGCCGGCTATCATAGATGCCACAGAAATCATTTCCTTCTTAACTTCGTCTTTCATTTTATTCTTTTCGAGCTCAATTTCCCTTGTCGCTCTCTGTGTGATTCTCGCTGCCTCTTCCTGTGCCTCTGCCACAATGTCAGCCTCTTTCTTCATGGCCTTCTTTCTGCCCTCGGCAAGAATCTCGTCCACCTCGGCATCCGCAGCCTGTACCTTTGCATCGTACTCAGCCTTGAATGCAAGCGCGTCCTCCTTGTCCTTTGCAGCGGCATCCAGATCCGCCTGCACCTTCGCCTGGCGCGCAGCCAGCAGGTTTCTTGCAGGATTAAACAGGAGATAGGATAACAGCAGGAATAAAACAAACACGGCAACCAGTGTGATGCAGACATCAGCGAGCCACTGTGCGTCAAGACCAAAAATACGGTTCAGCCACGCGAACAGCCCTTTTCCGTCCTCGTCCGTGATCACCTGTTCCAAAAACATTGTTCCCGCGCTCATACTGCTAAACAAACTGCCCACTGTCCGGCCTCCCTTCGATTCGTATTTTTTCCGGCACCATACCGGAAAAGCATTTTGCCATCTTCAAATCAAAGCTTGCCGATCAACGGGTTAGCAAACAGCAGAATAATCGCTACCGCAAAACCGTAAAGACCTGTCGTCTCGGCCACGGCCTGTCCCAAAAGCATGGTGGACATGATGGTACCCTTTGCACCCGGGTTACGGCCTACTGCGGATGCGCCGTGACCTGCTGCGATACCCTGACCAACACCAGGTCCGATACCTGCGATCATCGCAAGACCTGCACCGATTGCGGAACATGCTAAAATTAAACCTCTATCTGTCATTTTTTGTTTCCTCCTTAAAATCTTTTGATTTCAAATTGTAAATAACCGCCTTACTCTTCCTCAAAATTGTTTGAGATAAATACCATGGTCAGCATTGCAAATACATATGTCTGGATGGCACCGGAGAATACATCGAAGTATCCGTGCAGCGCTGCAGGCCAGATAATTGCAAATTTGCCGATCAGTCCGTAAATCAGTCCCATCATGACCGTACCGGAAAGAACGTTACCGAAGAGACGAAGCGACATAGATAACGGGGTCGCAAGCTCACCGATAATATTGATTGGCGTCAGCAGAACCGGCTTAAACAGGTTCGTGATATGAGCCATCTTCTGGTACTTAAAGCCGTTGTAATGGATCAGGACAAACGTAATCAACGCCAATCCAAAGGTTACACCGTAGTCTGCGGTCGGCGGTCGAAGTCCGAACAGACCTGCAATGTTTGCCAAAAGGATAAAAGCAAAGATCGTGCCGATGTAATTGGAAAACTTTCCTCCATGTTTCTCACCCATGTTGGTCCTGGTAAGATTGTCGATTGTCTCGACCATGTATTCAATCACATTCAGGAACGGTCCCGGAGCTTTTTCCGGATCAGCCTTTTTGATCACTCTGTTTGCTATCAGTGCAAAGACAACCAGCGCCAGCATAACGATTAACATGCTGATATGTGTAGTCGTCAGCCAGACCTTCTGGCCAAGAAACTCATACTGGAGGAATCCATCCACACCGAATGTCACATCTTTGTCAGAGCTGAATTCTATTAGCTTCTGCCCTGCAAAGCCTGCGGAAAGCAAACTGCTTCCATTGCTCACTTTCTCACCTTCCTTTGTTTAAATAATTGATTGCTTTATGAGTTAACGGCTGTAAATATGCCGTAAACTTTAGACTTAACACACCGGCAAGCACTCCGAAAACATGAAACACCTTCGGAAAACAAGCGCCGATTGCAAATACCGCGGCCGCAATCAGAATGCGCTTAATTGCACTTTTTTTCATATATCTGGTTGCGGAATCTGCATCCATGTCCAATGCCCGGTCAATCGATACATACAGATGCCACAGCATCAGCCCTGCCGCTGCAGCGCCAAGCGCCACACCAAGCACCCACCGGTACCACTCGCGAAGCATGAAAAGACTCCCTGCCGCCGCAAACACCATCGCACATAGCACAAGCCCGAGAGCCATGTCCCTGACAGTCTCTTTCGCATTCATTGCATCCTCCTCGGGATCAATGTAGCCGGTATCCTCGTCCCCCTGCACCGTCTCACGCAGATTGTCCTCACTCATCCTTCCGATTCTCCTCCCTGCGCTTGCGCCATGCTTTAAACTCCTCCTCAGCGGCAACACTGCCACTCTTAACCGCAACATCCCCAGGAGCACCACGAAGCTTTTTCTGAACGTCGGACTGCTGTCTTAAACGCCGCGCCCTTACACCGGAAACCGGCTCCTCTTCGCATGCCTGCACGCCACCGGATTCCCCGCCTGTGCCGGCTGGGTCTTCCTCCGGCTGCCTCGTGACATCGTTTCTGCTTAATAAGCTTTCCCAGTAGGCCTGTTCCTTCTGTTCGCGTTTCAGGTCCTCGGCATAAAAGGGCTTCGTCAGCTTGTAAATATTGCGAAAGGCTGCGGCGATACCAAGCACCAAAAAAATCAGGATACAGAATTCGGTCTTAAACAGCCTGTCAAACTGGTACCCGATAAATGCTCCCAAAAAGATCGGTACAATCATGCTGATGCCGATTTGGCTGACCATCAGTATGGCCTTCACCACGGAATGTTTCTCTTTCAAACCACATGCCTCCGTCCTACAATTCGCAAAAACAGATATCGAATCTATCATACCACAATTTTGGAAAAAAGTACACAATTTCTCGTAAATTTATGAATTTTATCATATAATTTCGCATTGTCTTTTTGGTTCCGCTGTGCTATACTATGAAAAATATTTCTGACATAAGAAAATGAAGCCCCGGCATCAGCGCCGGAGCTTCGGAATAGGTGGGTCCGATGAATACAAAAACTCTATACCGCAAACGTTTTGTCCCGATGGAAACCATAGCCTTAAAGGATGATGTCGTTCTGTTCGAAGAAGATAATCTCCTTGTCACCTCCTGGAAATCCTTAAAACCACGGTGTGACATCGGCAGGGGTATCTCCGCATATTTCATTGACAAGGGCATCAAGGTCAGCAAAATCTTTGCGCCGGACGGTAGCTTTGTACACTGGTACTGCGATATGATTCACACCGTTGCCGATGAGAATTCCCTTATTTTTGAAGATTTGCTGATTGACGTGGTAGTCGACCCGGACGGCACACTGCATATCTTAGATGCGGCAGAAGCCGCAGACGCACTCCGGGACGGCATCATTACCCCGGAGATGCTTTGTGACTCCCTCCGCTCGATGGACCGGCTGTTAGCCGACATCGATGCAGGGCATTTCAACGCCTACACCGATTTAATCGACCGCTTCTGCTAATATTTGTTCAAACTCCTGCTCCGTCAGTTCTTCTGCCGGGGCAAATTTTTCAGATGCCGCATACTCTGTCAGGCTGCGGTACAGGTTCTGCGCCGTCACGTCATCTGCAATCTCATCCAAGCGGCTCGTGCACACCAGCAGCTTTCCGCCCATACACTGCGCCTCAAATACCATTCCCAGCTTATGGTTTCGCTCAAAATTATCGATTGTCTGCACAATCGGTCTGATTGCTGTGCCGTCGAGAATCGCACAATCACTCTGCATCACCAGCGAGTACCACTGCGGTGTCGAATATGCATGGCTTCCAAATCCCTTAAGCGCCTCATGCCCGCTGCGAATCGTTAAGCCCAGCGTGCCCACAGGAATCGGACGTCCCATCGACTCCGAGATTGACCGGAACATCGGATAGCACCAGAAATCAGTGCTAAACGTCCCCTGCACTTTGTTTTTCAGAGACCTTGGGAGGAATAATACCCGCCTGCCTTCCTTCAGCAGACTCACAGCATGCTCTTTATCCTCCGTCACATATACCGGATATTTTCCACACTGCTTTTCCCCTGCGCTAATCGGCTCTTCCAACGCCGGATAGGTGTAGAGCTGATAGGAATTTTCCGCTATCACATCCTCTTCAATATCCAGCAGACTTAACGTCAGACGATACTCCGCGGCACTGTCCCGCTTCTCGGTCTGCCAGATAAAGCTGCCGGCCTCATGTACGCCGTTATCCAGTCTCCGCAGCGGATACTCCTCGCAAAACAGCTTCTGCCTGCGCTCAAAGCTTATTTCACTTCTGCCCTCCTCAGTAACAACCACGCGCAGTGTCGCGCCGGATAAGGCCCTCTGCCCGTAATGCGATATCACAAGACCGCCGTTCACCCGCTCGCCCTGCGTATACACAAAGCGCTCCAGCTTTGCAAGTGCCACCGTAGGTGCACAGAAGCCTCTCCATTCACGGCTTGAAATCGTTCCCTTCTCTTCCATCAGCGCATTCAGCACACCGACCGTCGCCGTGCCCTGCCCCGAAAAATCCTGAATATCCAAAATCTGATACCCGGCAAGCATCCCCGAGCGGTGTGCCGCTTCCAGCTCCAGCTTATAGCAGAACGCCGCCAGCTTCCCCGAGTTACGGAAAAATTCCTCTGCCTGCTCCTCCATACCGGCTGCTGCCAGACGCTCCTTAAACACTTCCAGATTGCGCGGTGCCAGCACCCCAGTATAATGGTCAATTTCCCTAAAATCCGGGTATGTGCAGTACTGTCCCACCTCATGCGACACCACCGGCTTATCGACCGCAAACGCCCCGCCCTGCACAGCCTTTACCTCCATTACCCCGGTGCCGTACTGAATCTGAAGCTCCTGCTTTGCGCCGGCTTCCGCCTTGTCCGCACTCCGGTCAAAAAACGGATCATAGCTATGCGCGGTGTTCGGCTGACAGGTCTGCACAAATCCCTGCGGGGCATCACACATCGCATAGGAGCCGCGTATCAGTGCGTCCCGGTCAAAGCGCACGCCGACAAAAAACTCTTCCTCTGGAATATCCTTTGGGCAGAACTGAAAATTATTCGAGCCCGACGTGTAACGGTGACGCTTATCCACCGAGCGGAAAAGGTCAATAATCTCTCCTAGGCGCTTTGCGCTGCCCCAAAGCTCATTCCCCAGTGACATCATCACAAAGGACGGATGGCTTCCGTATGCCTCCATCAGACGCAGACCCTCACGGATGAGGTATTCCTGCTCTGCCTCATTGCAGCCTTCCTCGCCAACGTCCGCAATCGTGCCCCAGAAAGGCAGCTCCGGCTCCATGTAGATTCCAAGAAGGTCTGCCGCAAAGAACGCCGCCTCCGGCGGACAACAGGTGTGGAAGCGATAATGGTTAATGCCGAAACGTTTTGCCTCACGCATTACGCGAAGCCATGCCGCCACATCCATCGGCGCCGCACCGCTGATTGGGAAAATCATGCCATCATGCTTTCCACGCAAAAAGGTTCTGAGGCCGTTGATATAAAAATGATGCTCGTCCACAGTGAAATCGCGGAAGCCGAACACAGCCTCCACCGCACTATCCTTATATTCTGTCATACCATCCCAGAAGCCCCTGCGCTCCAGCCTCCGGCTCACCTGCTGCTCTGCCTGCTCGCGGACTGGTGCCATCAGTGCGTCCTTTTTCTCCATACAGCGGATATACAGCTTCCCGTAGCACGGCGTAAACTCACCAAACCGCAATATATTCTCCACTTTCACCGTAACCGTCTGCCGGTTCACTCCCGGAGCCACCGCCAGCGCATGGCTGTGCGTTCCTTCCATCAGATGCAGCCTTTCCCTGTGCATTCCCGAAACCGGCAGCACCTCTTCCTCCATCTGCACATATTCACCACTCACCGTAATCTCGCGCTCCTCCGGCATCAGCCACTGATTCACCGTTTCAAGCGTGATTCTGATTTCACCTGTTGCCGGATTCGACTCGGTCGCTGCCCAGATTACATCCACCGGTGCAAAAACCTGCAGCTCCATTCTTCCAAGGATGCCGTTCCAGTTGGTCTGGGTATCCGGAGAAGTCATATGCCCTCCTCTGGTCGGATAACCCACATTGCTCACGCAAATCTTAATCGTAAACTGCTCTGCCTTCACCGCACTGCTGATATCGTAGCGGTGCGGTGCACAGATACTGTCACACTCTCCCACCTTCACATCGTCAATCCACACCTCGGTCATGCGTGTCCGTTCCAGATAGAGAAACATCGGTCTGCCGACATCCTCTCTTGCTACACATACAGTGCGCGTATACCACGCATAACCGCAGAACGGATATCTTTCTGTCAGAAATCCGGTCTCCCGCGCCTGGTTTTCACCATGTAACGTCTTTTTGGCCTGCGCCGTGGTAGAAGGCAGCGTGATGGTGTCGTCACAATCGCGCAGCATGGCCCCCTCATCTCTTTGTTCGTCCATACGCAGCTGCCATTCGCCTGCAAGATTATATACCTTCATTCTTACTCCTCCTTAAAACAGAGCTTCGCAATCCATATTGACAAGCAGCCTTCACCGGTCATCAGGGGTAAACCCGCGAAATTCTCCCGGCTTCAAATCCGGAAACAGCCGCACCTCTCCCATGCGCACCCGCTTCAGACAGACGCAGCAGCAGCCGATACTCTTAAGCAGCCGTTTCACCTCATGCTTCCGCCCCTCCGTGACCGTAATCAGCCCGGAAAATGCCGGTGTATCCGGCCGGTTTTTCAGCACCCTCTCTCGGGTCTTTCCCTTGATCAGCGGCTCTATCTGCTTCAGGCTCGACCGTTCCAGCACTTGCACATATGCAGGGCGTGCCGTCACCTCCTGCACGCCACGCAGCCTCGCTCCATCAGCCAGGTACTTCTGCTTCTCCTGATCAAAGACGCCCAGGGCACAGAAGAAATACTCCTTCTCGATTCCGGCATCCGGATGCGTCATGCGCTGATTGTAGCCTCCGTCATCCGTCAGTATCAGCAGCCCCTCAGTGTCCCTGTCCAGCCTTCCCACCGGACGGAGCCTTGTCATGTCAAGTGCTCCAAGGTACTGCATTATCGTCGGTTCCTTTTCATCGCGCAGTGCCGTGATACAGCCCGCCGGCTTAAAAAACTGATAATACCGGTATTCCTCTAACATAAGTGCTCCGGAAAATTCTTGAGAACAATGCTCGAATACGGGCGCAGACGCATGTTGAGATAACCGTTCTCGGCAAAATATGGTGCGATATCCACACCGAAGCCGTCGGTGTTGGTGTAAAGCATGCGCACCAGTGCACGCTTTGGGTCACAGCCGAGCTGCCATACCGGCACTTCAACATTCACCTCATGCTCATTATTGTTAATCAGTATCACGAACTGCTCTTCTTCGTTAAATCTTCCGTAGCCGATGACTCCGTATGCCCCGTAGATAAACTTGATGGAGCCTGTTCGCAGCGCACTGTAGGCCTTGTGAATCGCAATCATCTCCTTATGAAGACGAATCATCTGCTTATCCTCGTGTCCCCACGGATAGGTGCGGCGGTTATCCGGGTCGGTCCATCCGCACACGCCCGCTTCATCACCGTAATAAATGGTCGGCGCCCCGATCCATGTCATCTGCAGTACCACTGCCGCTCTCATAATGGCAGGATTCAGATCACGGTTTGCCGCCTCCGGTCCCACCGTCGCGCTTCTGCCCACCATGTGGTTGGTTCTGGTAAGAAAACGCGAATGATCATGGTTGGACAATTCATTCATCGCCACCATCAGCGACTGTGTTTGAAAACGGGTCATATAATGCCGCATTGCGCCAAAGAACGCATCCGCATTGCGGTACATGTCACCGCGGTATTCATCACTATGCTTCTCAAGTCCGGTCAAAAACCAGGTGAGAGGCTCCATAAACGCATCATAATTCATGACGGAATCCCACTGGTCGCCCAAAAGCCAGGACTGCGGGTCACCATAATGCTCTGCCAGAATCAGCGCATTCGGATTTGCACTTCTGACATTCTCGCGAAACGCGCGCCAGAACTCATGGTTATATTCTCCCGAATGTCCGAGGTCTGCAGCCACATCCAGACGCCAGCCATCGACATTGTACGGCGCGGACACCCACTTGCGGGCAATGCGCATGATATAGTTATACAGCTTCGGCGAATCCTCATAGTTCAGCTTTGGCAGCGTGTCATGCCCCCACCATCCGTCATAGGAACCATTGTACGGCCATTTCTCACTCTCCGGCTGATGAAACTGGAAAAAGGTATGGTACGGACTGTCCTCCGCCACGTAGGCTCCCTTCTCATAACCCTGTGCCTGCTCGTAAATACCCTCGCGGTCAAGCCACTTATTGAAAGAACCGCAGTGATTGAACACTCCGTCAAGAATCACCTTCATGCCACGTTTGTGAATTTCCTCCACCAGAGACGCAAAATAAGCATTGCTTGCCTCCAGATTTTCCTTTGAAGTAACCCTGCTGATATACTTCGTAGCCTTTTTGTTTGACTTCTCGCCAGGCGGCAGGCACTCTCCCTCATCCACACGAATCACGCCGTAATGCGGGTCTATATAGTCATAATCCTGAATATCATATTTATGGTTCGACGGTGAAACAAAAATCGGGTTGAAATAGATTACCTCGACACCCAGCTCCTGCAGATAATCCAGCTTTTTTCGCACTCCGGCAAGATCTCCGCCGTAAAATTCACGCACACCCATAGCGGCCGGATACTTGTTCCAGTCAATCACACGGGTAGTACCCTCACCGATATAATTGTATTCATTATCCAGCACGTCGTTTGCCGGGTCACCATTGCAGAAACGATCCACAAAAATCTGGTAAAAAACAGCACCCTTCGCCCAATCCGGCGTGGTATAGCCCGGCGTTATAGCAAAATCATACTCCGCGAGATGCCTGGTATCTGCTCCGACACGGGTATAATAAAACACCTCACCGGCATATGTCACCTCGAAATGGTAGGTCACTCTCGCATTGGTCAGATACAGCTCAGTCTCGTAAAAGTCAAACATTCCCCGCTGACTGACCACCTTCATCGGGTATCGGTCCTCACCGACACACAGCACTACCTGTGTCAGGCTCTGATGTGCCGTACGAAGTCGTATTCGCACAGATTCATACTGCATCGGTTCCGGCGGAATTCTATAGGATGCCGTTCCATCGCTAAAAATCGCATCGCGGTCAAACGGTCGGTTTTCCATAAATTGATTATACAAATTATTTTGACTGTCCATGGAGCTCTCCATTCAGATATTTATGCTAAAATTACAACACGCTTATTGTATAATACCGCGCAGAGAATTACAATATACAAAAGTAAACAAATTCGACTTTCT
>CAMALD010000004.1 GCA_945836355.1 uncultured Lachnospiraceae bacterium
TAATAACGGATTTAATGATGGTTTTCATAACGGAGCATTATCTACCCTCATTGAAAAAATTTGTCGAAAACTCCAAAAGAGCAAGACCCCCGCTACCATTGCGGATGAGCTTGAAGAAGAGTTTGACACGGTCAACCGTATCTGTGAGGTCGCGAAGTCCTTTGCGCCGGAGTATGATGTGAAGGAAATCATGAAACACCTGTAATTGACAAGAATCTCACCATCTACTGCTAATAACCTAAACCCAACAAAAAACTTGGGATTGCCCTTCAATCCCAAGTTTTTTGTTGGGTTTGATTCCTTCTTCTATCGCTTTATATTCTTCGCAGACCGGAATCACCACAGAAGTCACATTTTCTATTGTATCAAAGACTTTATTAAAAAGTTCAGGCGAACCATTTTATCAAAAGCTCTTTGGGCTTGTCCAATTCCGGTGCTAAAAGATTCAATAATTCCTAAAGCCTGCAAAAGTGCAGTTACCTCTCTTTCAAAGGTCTTCTCATCACTGATATTATCTGCTGGCTCAAACCAGCCCGGAATACTCAGTCTTATTACCCTTTTTACTCAGACTTACGTCTGTATACTAAATTAGGCATTTCTAAAAAACCTCTTTTTTCCCAAAAATTATTTCCGACTAAATTATTCTCAAGAGCCAAAAGGTCAATTTCTCTGATGCCTTTCCTTTCAAATTGACGAATTACTTGATTTACGAGTTTTTTTTCCAATCCCTCTATTACGTGCTTCTAAGGACACAACCGTGTGATAAATATGACCACGTCTACCATCATCGCCAGCCATAATCGCACCGATAATTCTTTCATTACAGGTAGCAACATAACATAAATCTGTATTTTTTAAGAGAAACATCGTAATTTTTTCGTATGAATCATCTTCTGGATTAATACATACCTCATCCGCTTCTTCCCATAATTTATATACTGCATCATAATCTTTCATCTCCATTACACGTATCATCTCTACTCGTCGAGTAGACAGTCTCGACACTCCTTTCCAAATTTCAATTTCTATGTGAAAGGCTTGCCTACTGCCCCTCGCAGAACCATACATGCAGTTTTCCCGCATACGGCTCTTCAAACCAACATCGGTTTCCAATAGTTGTAATGTCCCGCTAACGAAAGATTGATTAGCTTCATTGTGTCTGCAACTGGTTTCGTCCCCCTAGTATAACCGTCCAAAGCTGTTACCTACCACTCCCGGATGCGCGCCAGCATTCCCTCGATATCCAGAATTCCGTATGCAAAGCCCTTTCTCACGAGCTCCATCGGCAGATACTCGTCATATTTTTCAAACAGAGGCTGTTCCTTGGGATAGATGAGCTCCATCGGCTCAATCGGTTCCATCGCCTTTTCCTTTACAATGCGGAAAAAGTCCTCCTTTCCGGCCTGCATTTTAAACCGCATATAGTACGGTCTTGTGGTGTCAAGACCGGAAAGCTTCAGTGCCGGTGCACATTTTATCTTCAAAAAGCGCTCCAGAGCCAGAAACGCATAGCTGCCAAGCCACGGAAACAGGCACCACATATCTCCTCCGAGGCAGATTAAAGGCTCCGTCATCATTCCTGACTGCAGCGCGGTATTACGCGCCTGGTCAAGCCTTGTCACCGCATTTTCCATCAGGTACGGATAGTTTTTTTGTTCACAGAGAGTCTGATGCATGCGCATAAGCACTCTGGTATTGATATCCCCCGGACACTGTCCGAAATATGCCGGCACCTTGCCCTTCACCTGCGTGCAGTACACCAGATGGCGCTTGTGGTCTACCTCGTCCACCACCCACACATGCCCGGCAATGGCAATCTTTTCACCGACCGGCGGTGGCTTTACAATGGTACCGAGCTCCTCTGCGGCAGAGCGCACCGTATACTCCTCGCTCTCCTGAAATACCGCATAAAACCGGAAATTATTGATCACTCTTTCCCCGGTGATTCCCACAATCAATCCGCCGTTCTCCGTGCGTTCAATATGATCCGTCTCAATCAGGTGGCGCAGCAAAAGCTTGTAATCCTCCTGTGTGATGCGATAAAAAATGCTCAGCGGCAGCACGCGCGATGCCAGCTCCGCAGGGGTCAGCTCGCCGCAGGATGCCAGCGTACTCATGGTCTGGTGATAGAGCAGACTATATGGCAGGCGGTCCAGCTTTGGCGGCTCTACAAAACGCTCCTCCATGTAAAGCTGAACCAGTGCAATGCCCTGCAGCAGCTCCCACGGTAAGGTTTCCGGCAGCATCGCCCTCGCCTCGGGCATTTCCTCCCTCATCACAAACCACATTTCCGGCGGAAGGTCGCGCCTGCCCGTGCGTCCCATGCGCTGCAGAAACGAGGACACCGTAAACGGCGCATTCAGCTGAAACGCGCGCTCCAGTCTTCCGATATCGATACCCAGCTCCAGCGTGGACGTCGTCACCGTGCTCTGGCGCTGCTCCTCATCCTTCATAATACTCTCCGCCGTTTCGCGGTAGGACGCGGACAGATTGCCGTGATGAATCAGAAAACGGTCCGGTTCATGCATCGCCTCACAGTATTGGCGCAGCGTGGTCGTCACCGCCTCGCACTCCTCGCGCGAATTCACAAACACCAGACATTTTTTGTCGCGGGTGTGCTCAAAAATATAGCCGATTCCCGCATCGGCCTGCTCCGGTGCCGCTATATCATTTTGTTTTGCTGCATCGGCAACGTAGAAATGCTCCATCGACAACCGCCACTTCACACCCTTTTCCTCAATGCGCGGTATGATTGTGCCGCGCCCCGTGCCGGATGCCAGGAATGCACCCGTGCTCTCCAGGTCACCGATGGTGGCGGAAAGCCCGATACGGCGCGGATTCACCCCGGCCATGCGGGACAGGCGCTCCATCAGGCAGAGGGTCTGCCCGCCGCGGTCTCCGCGCATCAGGGAATGCACCTCATCAATCACGATAAAGCGCAGATCGCCGAACAGTCTTGACACCTCCATGTGTTTGTGTAAAAGCAGCGCCTCCAGTGATTCCGGAGTAATCTGCAGAATCCCTGACGGATGCTTCAGCAACTTATTCTTGTGGGACTGCGCCACATCGCCGTGCCAGTGCCACACCGGGATATGCGCCTCCTCGCACAGCTCGTTCAGGCGTATAAACTGGTCGTTAATCAGCGCCTTTAACGGCCCGATGTAAATAGCTCCCACCGAGCGCGGCATATCCTCGGAAAACAGCGTGAGAATCGGAAAGAAGGCTGCTTCCGTCTTGCCGGACGCCGTAGACGCGGACAAAAGCACATTTTCCTCCGTATTGAAAATCGCGTCGCCCGCAGCCACCTGAATCGCCCTGAGACTTTCCCACTGGTTGCGGTATATGTAGTCCTGCACAAAAGGTGCATACCGGTCAAAAACATCCATTCCTGTTCACCTGCCTTCCTTTCCGCTATTGTAATTAGCTAAAAGTAAATACTTGCGTTTCCGCATTTTGTGCCCGCGTTCCGCTCTGCTGCAAGCCGGAGGCAGATTGGTAAAAAAATGCAGAAACCCAAGTGTATATTATAGTTCAAATTCCGCAAACTCCTCCGGAATCGTATCGTCCCCCGCGCCGACCTGCGGCTTGGCAAACGCAAAATTCTCAAACTGCATCAGCTCGGCAACACTCTTTTGCGGATTCTGATAGATGATATTAAGCAGCTCGATAAAATCGCGAATCACCTCTCGCGGCGTGATATTCGTATCCGCACCGATACGCCCATACTCAATCTTGATAAAGGCAATCATCTCCTCCTCGGTGATTCTCTGCTCATATTCAAACAAGCCTGCATGAATATCTGCCAGTTTTTCAACAAGCACCGTCATCTCCTCGTAGGTCAGCGGCGAAAGCCGAATCACCGGTGCCAGCATATCCTTGACATCCTCTCTGCCAAAACGCCCCTCCGCCAGTCTCGAGCGCAGCGCTTCGTAGCTGTACACGCCCCGCCTCGTATCCTCGATACACTGCGGCGTACCGCCCATGATGATGCCCAGATACTGCGCTTTCCCCTGCAGGGTATCGTTGTACATCGTCAGAATTTTCTCGTAATTGTACTGGCGCGTGATGCTGTTTGGTATTTTGTAGATGTTCACCAGCTCGTCAATCAGAATCAGCAAACCGCTGTACCCCGCCTGCTTGAGGAAAAAAGCAAACAGCTTGATATACTCATACCAGTCCTCGTCCGAGATGACAATATTCACACCGAGCTCCGCCTTCGCCTCGGCTTTGCCGTTGTACTCCCCGCGGAACCACTTGACTACACGCGCCTTCATCTCGTCGTTGCCTTCCACATACGAGCGGTAATATAAGGTCAGAAGCCTGGCAAAATCAAATCCGTGCACCATCTCCTGCAGCGCTCCGACCACCGCGTAGATCTGCTTTTCCACCGCCTTGTCAAACTCCGGGGTATCCGGCTGACATATTCCCTCTACCGCCACACTGTTTTGCACGCCGCCAATCCAGCGGTCAAGAATCAGTGTGAGCGCACCGCCCTCCGGGCGTGTCTTTGTGGACATATTGCGAATCAGCTCCCGGTAGGTGGCAAGTCCCTGCCCCTTTGTGCCCTGAAGCCTGCGCTCCGGAGAAAGATCCGCATCCACTACCACAAAATTGCGGTCCATGACATGGCTGCGGATGGTCTGCAGCAAAAAGCTCTTTCCGCTTCCGTATTTGCCGACAATAAACCGGAAGGACGCGCCTCCCTCCTGAATAATATCCACATCGTGCAGCAGCGCATCAATCTCGGTCTCTCTTCCCACCGTAATGTACGGCAGACCGATGCGCGGCACCACACCGCCCTTTAATGAGTTGATAATAACCTGTGCGATTCGTTTTGGTATCTTCATTTTCTCTCCATTCCGGGTATGTCTTTAACCCGCTATCATCCTCTTTATCTCATCCGCGTAATCCTTAATCAGCTCCGGCTCATTCCCGTCAAACAGAATCACCGTATCCCCGAAGCAGTCGTACAATTTTTCATTGATGCCATCCACTGCTACGGACAGCATAAGCCGTTTTCCGCGCAGAAATTCCTCGTACGGCTGCCCGGCCAGCAGCAGCCGAAGCAGAGTACATTCATCCGCGCTCAGCCCGTACTCCGCTGCCGCAGACGGCACAGCTGGTCCGGAGGACTCTGATGGTACAACCGGCATAGCTTCCGGTGTCGACTGTGCCTGTTTGGACAGGATATCCTGCTGCAGGTTGCCTGCATCCCTGCTCACATCCCGGCTTTCATCATCACCCGCAGCCTTGTTCGCAGTTCTGCTTACATCACTGCCTGCATCCTTGCTCGCAATTCTGCTTACATCACTGCCTGCATCCGTATCCACATCTCTGCTCACATCGCCTTGTACAGCAGTTTCCACCGCATTGCCATCCTCCTCCACCAGCAGCTTCTCCTGCGTGATTGCGGCAGCTTTGCGAATGCCGGAAAGCTTTGACACATCAATCTCGATGACCGGCACCGCATTCTTTTTCTTCTCCTCAAGATACCTGTCAATTTCCTTGTCAATAAAATTCATCACCAGCTTGGTCATCCCGTCCGGCTGCAGCGGCGACTTGTATTCATAGCGCTCGCGCATGCGGCAGTCGATTGCCCTTAGGATAAATCCCAAATCCTTGCTTTTTGCGCGGTTCCCGTAATATTTTTCACACTCCCAGCGCCCGTTTTTGCAGCGGTACCGGTGGATGTCATTGACGATGTATTCGTAATCCTCTCTCTTGTCCTTATCATAGAACACCGCCGAAGCAAACATCTGATATGCACATGTACTTAAGGTGCCGAAATACTTCTCAGCAAAGGTCTTCTTTCCGTGCTTTGCATAATAATCGGTCAGGTCCCGGAATACCGCACAGGTCACTGCGCACACATCCTCGGGATAATCCTTGTAAAAGCGCGCATGCTCCATATTGTACGTCGACAGCTCCAGAATCGCCCTGAAATACTCCTGCCCGGTATGCTTCTCCGGATAGAGAAACACCAGAAGTGCTTCGTCGAACCGGGCATCTGCCGACTTTTCCAAAAATGACTTATCCAGATTGTAATAAATCACATAATCGCTCAGCCAGCCGCTCATATAGCGGTCAAGCTGCGAATCCAGCTCCCGGTATGTCTGCCAGAAGTCGTACAGAGTATGGTAGCCTTCCTCGGCGGTATCGGAGCCAATCTGGTGCAGCAGCTCGTAGATGTAAACAAACACATATGACAGTGAGGTGCGCTCCACCTGTCCCCGGCGCACCGCGGCGCGCCAGGTAAAATACCCCCGCAGCTGGGCAATGTTCATCGCCTGGTAGGTCGGAAAATACCATGTAAAATCACCGTAAAAGGGCTGGTCGTCCTCATAGTCCGCCATCATCAGGCACTGACGGTAAAACAGCTCCTCCTTCGACATGCGATACCCCTCGGGCGTGTACGCAAGCTGCTTGCATTCGCGAATCCGCTCCGGCGCATGGTCTAATGATTCCTCCACGCGATACTGCTGAGGAACATGGTGGTGCACGGTAACCTTTCGGTCAACCGGAGCGGACGGTTTCCTTCCGGTCGTCTGCTCCTTCATCTGCTTTGTCACCTGCAGAATCTTCTGCGTCTCCCTGCGGCATTTCTCAGCAATGCGAAGCACCTCCTCCACCCGGTCAAGCACTTCCGGTATCTTCACCGTATGCTTCTTTTCCCGGCGAATCGGTTCATCCTTATAGGACTCCTGCGATGGGCGGCTGTTTTTCGACTGTCTTCCGCCTGCATTCAGCAGCTCAAACAGGCGATTGACATTCTCATTGAATGGATTGTTTCTCTCTGCCACCTCTCACACCTCCGTTTATTCTCTCTTCTTCACCCGATGCTCCCACCGGACATAAAACGCACGCATCCCATATGCACCCGCAGCTCCTGACGCAAATCCCACAAGTATTCCGCCGAGAATGTCCGTCGGATAATGTACATACAGATACAGGCGCGAAAATGCAATCAGCACCGCCAATACCCCCGCCGGTATCCACAGCCTGCTTTTACATACAAGCAGTGCCGCAACCACTGCAAATGCTGCAGCCGTGTGCCCTGACGGGAACGAATAATCCTTTGGTCTTGCAATAATCAGCTCAACCGCCGTATTGACATCAAAGGGTCTTGTCCTTGCCACCACCGGCTTAAGAATGATGTTGCAGAGAATCAGATCAAACACCATGGCAAGTCCCAGCGTAAAGCCCAGCCTGCGTGTCCGCGGAATCAGGGCAAGCACCGCTGCAACTACAATCCAGATGAGCCCCGCATTGCCCAATGCGCTGAAAAAAGGCATCAGCACATCGCCCAACGGCGTCCTCAGCTTTTGTATCGCGTCCAAAATTTCAATTTCCATAGATAATCTCCAAAGGTTCTTACCAATAATAAATCTATTTTACCATATCGAACATGAGTTTGTAAACTTGAGTTTTGGATTTTGTATCCGGGGGTATGCAGATAAAGGAATTAAAAGAATTATTAAGCGCAATCTTAGTCAGTTGTACTTTACTCATTTATGCTTGACTAAATCATAAATGAGTATTATCGAATTTAACAGCGGTATTCAGGCAGAAAATACTTTCGTATCCTTTCAGGCTGCTTTAGTGTATGTGTTTCAGCTGGCACAAAGAGAAAGAATCATTCTCACCATTGATGAATATCCGTATGTGGCGCGTTCATCAAAAAGCTTAGCATCCATCTTACAGCTTCTGATCGACAAATATATAGACACATCAAAATTGATGCTGATATTATGCGGCTCATCCATGTCGTATGTGGAAGACCATGTACTTGTCTATAAGGCTCCTCTTATGGCATCGCAGGCGGCACGCCGCAGTATCTTCTCCAGATAAGTGACACACTAAATGTAGAGGAGAATATCAAAAATACCTACTTTAACCCTATGTCATTGCTCTATGAAGAACCTTTAAATCTTTTAAAACAGGAAGTTCATGAACCTGCGATTTATAATGCGATTATCACTGCGATTGCCACCGGGCATTCACACATGTCTGAGATTTCTTCAAAGGTGGGAGAGGATACTAATGTGTGCTCCAATTATATTAAGAATTTAATAAATCTTGATATTATTCAGAAGAAAACTCCATACGGAGAGAAAGCATCCAAAAAGTCCATCTACTCCATCGAAGACGACTGCTCTGTTTGCTGAATGCAAGTGGAGAAATGAAAAGATTGATTTAGATGTTCTCGAAACCCTAATCAGTCGCAGCAGACTGTTCTGTTACAAGAAGGTATTTTACTATCTGTTTTCAAAGTCGGGATTTACGAAAGGATGTATGGACAAAGCAAAGAAAATGGGCAATGTGGCTTTGGTAAGTTACTCGGATATTATGGCACAGTATCGCATATAAAACATTCCCATTCTTTCCGCTTGAGTTTCCGTGATTGAATTTTCTCCGAATATATGATATACTTTACTATGTCAACGAGTTACCTTGCTTACGAATTCCCCGAAAGGAGCAAAGCACAAATGACGCGCGATGAGGTAAAACAACTTTATCAATGCTACCGTGCAAATCAGGAAAGGGTGAAATCCACAGAGGATAGTCTGCTTTCCGTAGCCGACCGCGAACAGTGGCTTAACAAGCTGACCGAAAAATCTGCCGCGCTCCGTGCGATGTATCGTGAAAACGAAGCTCTGCTTGAACGAACGGTACGACCGTATTTAAAGAAAGAGAAGGAGCTTTCTCCGGAAATTGCCTCTGAATTTTTGAAACAGATTACCGATATGATAATCAATTGTGAAAGTGACTTTGTTCTTCTGACCGAGATGTTACAGCTTCTCTGCGAATATTTTGAGCAGGCAGGCATGCTCTCCGAACAGGTGCTTGCCACCTTCTTTCTCGCGACCTCGTATGCTGACCGCGCCAATCCGGAATACTCCTTATATGCTATGAAATACTACGGGGAGGTCTGCAGGTTTAGCGATAAATATGCCGGGTTCGATGATTGGGATGTGCGTCGGCGCATTCTGTTCAGCCATTATAATCTGCTTGCCAATTTCTACTACTCCGATTCCAAAGCCTATCAGAATTTAATTGATGTTTGGGAACAAACCAAACGCTTTTGCCTTTCGGAGGATGTGCGCCGCCTGGACGCGGACAAAATCCCGCCGGAAGAGTTTCTGGAGGAGTGCAGGGACAGTGTCAAGTGGAATATTACCAGCAATTATCAATATCCCGCTCCCGCTCTTATCGACTATGTCGGCAGGCACTTTGTTTCCCCGGAGATTACAGCCGACAATCTGACCGGCCAAAAAAGTGCAGACGCCGTCATATATATCTGGTACCTCTACTGGTCGGAGGAGATTGATTGCAATGACTGTGTGCGTCTCCTGTTCCGCTATTACTGCTCCAACGATAAGACCATCGATTATTCCCGGATGGATTTTTACAACTGCGAGGAATACCAGGTACAGATTGCTTTTATGCAGGAATGTCTGCGCTATCTCGGGATGCCGGAATGTGACATGCCGGAAAAAGCATCGATTTTATCGACCATGAAAAAGGATTTCAAGCGTTTGTACGAAAATGTGCCTTATCTTTCCAGCAATGGTCTGATGAACGCCGATATGATTGAGATTCTGCATCAGCTTCTGAAATTAGTCACCGACGAAGACGAAGCTATGATTTATATCCGCGAAGTCATTATCCGCCGCAACACAATGACGCTCATCCATTCCACGATGGTCGAAAAGCTTGCAGAGACCGTGATGGATGCCCTGATTACGAAAGCTCCGGGATTGCTCCTTGGGCTGTCAGATGCGCAGGACACAACGCAGGTTCAGGCGCGCAGGGATGAGTTGCTCCAATATGCAAAAAAGGCGGCTGCAATCCACGATATCGGCAAGATTTGGATTTCCGATATCATCAATCTGCAGACACGCCGACTGAATGACGAAGAATTCCGCATGATACAGCAGCACCCGGCACTGGGGAAAAATATCATCAAAGATACTCTATTAGATGAAAAATATTCCGATATTATTCTCGGACACCACAGGACCTTTGACGGCGCCGGCGGCTATCCGAAGGAATACCATGCTTCGGATTCCCCGCGCAGGCTTCTGACCGACCTGATTACCATCTGCGATTGCATTGACGCCGCCACCGACACTCTGGGCAGAAATTATACCTGCGGTAAAAGATGGATTCCGGAGGTGTCAAACGAGCTTTTGCAGGACGGCGGTCACCGCTACAATCCGGTGCTGGTCGATTTTATCTGCAGCGACAGCGGGCTGTGCAGCACCCTTCAGGATATGACCGGGCCGGGACGCATTCAGACCTACTACGACATCTACCGGCTCTATCTGCAATAATGAATCATTTTAGCGTCCAGCTTTTCCGCATCCGCGCGGTCATGCGTTGCCAGTATGACCGTGCGGTCTTTTTTTCGGGCAAGCAGATAACGGATGACCTTTTGTTTTGTGGCCTCATCCAGCCCGCTAAACGGCTCATCCAGCAGCAGCACGTCGCTCTCGGCGCACACCGCGCGCACCAGCGCCACACGCCGTCTCATGCCGCCACTTTGCTCCGACACCGGCTTATCTTCATAACCGTCAAGCCCCACCGCGTCAAATTCCCGGCGCAAAAAGGCCTCATCGCTCCCATTTGCCGCCAGCGCGACATTGGTAAACGCATCCGCCCATTCAATCAGGCGGTCTTCCTGAAACACCATCGATATTTTTTTGCCCTCAAGCCCCCGGATTACGCCTTTATCCGGCTTTACAAGGCCTGCAAGCATAAAAAGCAGCGTGGTCTTCCCCACTCCGGACGCCCCCATCAGGCACACCGTATCCCCCTCGTCTATTTCAAGGGAATAATCGGAAAACACCGTCAGTTCACCGTATTTCTTTTCAATGTGCTCCATCACAATCGGCATAGCTCTTCCTTTCTGACGTACCCTGCCCGGATGAGCCCCGGCATACTCTTCCGCACACCTTTTGTATCAGGTGCAGCATCACCTTTTCAAATACTGCACTAATTGCGACAATCACAATCGTCCATGCGAAAAGCTCCGGAGTCATCAGATACAGCTTTGCATTGTACAGCTCACTGCCGACGGAATGTGCGGGCAGCCCGATAACCTCCGCAGCAATACCGGCTTTCCAGCAAAACCCAAGTCCCACCGAGCAGGCAGCTGCAAATGCCGGCAACGCCGCCGGCACATAGATATAGCGAATTTTTTTCCATGCGGACAGCCGGAATACCTGCGCCATCTCGAGCAATTTTGGGTCAGCCCCGCGAATACCGCTGCGGACATTGGTAAAGATGACCGGCAGCACAATCAAAAATGCAATACATGTCGAAAGCCTTGACGAATCAACCCAGAATAACAGCAGAATCACAAAGGATGCCACCGGAACAGACTTAATAATCTGTACCGTCAGCTTCAAAAGCTCCCCCAGCCACATGCTGCACTCGGCAAGCGCCGCAAGCAGTATCCCTGCCGCCACCGCGAGCACGAAGCCAAGCGCAATCCTGAAAAACGAGGTGGCAACCGACTGCCAGAATGTGCCCGTCTGCACCAGCCCAAGCATTGCCGCCACCGTCGCGCGCGGCGACGGCATAATCACCGGACTGCCGACCCACATGCTCAGAAGCTGCCAGATTGCAAGCAGCACCAGCACTGCCGCCAGCTTACATCGCAAACTGGCTGTTGTACAGGTTCGCATAGAATCCTCCCTGAGCGAGCAATGTCTCGTGATTGCCCTGTTCGATGATATTGCCGTCCTTCATGACAAGGATGATATCGGCATTCTGTATCGTCGAAAGGCGGTGTGCCACAATAAAGCTGGTGCGTCCTTCCATCATTTTTGCAAACGCATTCTGAATCTTGAGCTCGGTGCGGGTGTCAATGGAGGAGGTCGCCTCATCCAAAATCAGCATCGGCGGCAGACACAGCATGACACGCGCAATGCAGAGAAGCTGCTTCTGCCCTTGTGAAAGGCTGCCGCCATCCTCACCGATCTCGGTATCATACCCCTGCGGGAGACGCTTGATAAAGCTGTGGGCGTGGGCTGCCTTTGCCGCTGCAATCACTTCCTCGTCAGTCGCGTCCGGCTTTCCCATCGTCAGGTTTTCGCGAATCGTGCCCGCCTTCAGCCAGGTTTCCTGCAATACCATACCAAAGCTCGTGCGCAGGCTGTCTCTGGTCACCTCGCGGATATCCTCCCCGCTCACACGGATGCTTCCCTCATTGACATCATAAAACCGCATCAGCAGATTGATTACCGTGGTCTTTCCACAGCCGGTCGGTCCTACGATTGCCACACGCTGTCCCTTTTTCACCGACAGGTTAAAGTCACGGATGAGCTTCTGCTCCGGGGTATAGGAAAACGACACGTCGGAAAGTGTCACAGTACCATCCACATTATCCAGTACCGTCGCATTTTCCGCCTCCGCTATCTGCGGCTCCTCCTCAATCAGCTCAAAGATACGCGCCGCACAGGCAAGCGCATTCTGCAGTTCGGTCACCACGCCCGAAATCTCGTTGAACGGCTTGGTATACTGATTGGCATAGCTTAAAAAGCAGGACAGCTTTCCGACCGTGAAGGTGCCGCCGGCACCGCTTGCAATCACAGCCAGTGCGCCGGTAAAGCCTACGCCCGTGTATACCAGACTGTTGACAAATCTTGTGGACGGATTGGTGGTGGAGGAAAAAAAGATTGCTTTTAAGGAACACTTTTCAAGCCGTCCGTTGATTTCGTCAAAGCGCTCCAGCACCTCATCCTCCTGTCCGAACGCCTGCACCACCTTCTGATTACCGATCATTTCGTCAATCAGCGCCGTCTGCTCACCGCGGGTCTCGGACTGCAGCTTAAACATCGAATAGGTCTTTTTCGCAATGAATGCCGCCACAAACAGGGACAGCGGTGTAACCAGCACTACCACCAGAGTAATTTTGACACTGATGGAAAGCATAAACAGCAGGGTTCCCAAAATGGTGATTACTCCGGTGAACAACTGTGTGAAGCCCATCAGCAGACCATCCGAAAACTGGTCCACATCTGCTATCACGCGACTGACAATCTCACCGTAGGAATGCCCGTCGATGTATTTCAACGGCAGAATCTCAATCTTATGAAATGCCTCCCTGCGGATGTCGCGGATGACATGATATGCAATCCGGTTGTTGCTGACGTTCATCAGCCACTGTGATGCTGCAGTCAGCAGCACAACAATCACGATATTTCTGACAATGACAAGCACCTCATCAAAATCCACCAGCCCCTTGTCGATGATATGGTCAATGGCATCACCGGTAAGAATCGGCACATAGAGCGTAAGTGCCACCGTGACTGCCGCACACAGAATCGACAGCACCACAAAAAACCAGTAATGTCTGATGTAGTGAAGTACCTTTCCGATGGTACCGCGGTTGTTTGCTTTGCTCATGCCTGTGCCTCCTTTCCGTCTTCCTTCTTAAACTGTGAGTAATATATCTCCCGGTATACGCTGCAGCCCGCCAGCAGCTCCTCATGCCTGCCGATGCCCGCCACTTTTCCGTCATCCAGCACCACAATCTGGTCGGCATGCATGATGGATGCCGCTCTCTGCGATACGATAAATACCGTCAGCTTGTAGTTCATCTCGCGCAGTGCCTTGCGAAGCTTTGCATCCGTTGCATAATCAAGCGCCGATGCACTGTCATCCAATACCAAAATCTCCGGCTTTTTTACCAGAGCGCGTGCAATCGTCAGACGCTGCTTCTGCCCTCCGGAGAGATTTTTTCCGCCTTGTGCAATCCTTGCATCCAGCTTTCCTTCCTTGGCTTCCACAAAATCCCTTGCCTGCGCAATCTCCAATGCCTCATACAGCTCATCGTCCGTGGCATCCTTCTTGCCCCAGCACAGATTCGAGCGTATGGTTCCCTGAAACAGCACCGCCTTCTGCATGACCATCCCGACCTTATCACGCAGGGTCTCCATCGGATAATCCCTGACATTGATTCCGTCCACCAGCACTTCGCCCTCGGTCGCATCATAGTAGCGCGGAATCAGATTGATGACGGAGGATTTGCCCGAACCGGTGCCCCCGATGATACCCACCGTCTCGCCCGGCTTTACCTTCAGATTCAGCTCGGAAAGAGATTCCGCACCCGCTCCCCGGTAGGTCAGGCCGACACCGCGAAACTCCACCGCATATTCCGGATTTTTCTGCTCCTTTTTCTTATTTTCATACGATGCCGCATCTCCGTAGACCATGCCCGGCTCGATATCAAACACTTTCTCAATGCGGCTCGCACATGCAAGTGCCTTCGTGATGGTCACAATCAGGTTTGCGAGCTTGACCAGCTCCACCAGAATCTGTGACATATAGTTTACGAGTGCGATTACCGCACCCTGCGTAATCAGCCCGTTGTCCACATGCAGCGCTCCGACCCAGATTATCCCGGCTGTTGCAAGGTTGACAATAACGTATGTGAACGGATTGGTAAGGGCGGCAATCCTGCCCACCTTCATCTGCATTCTGGTAAGCTGCTCATTACTCTCCTCAAACTCAAGGATTTCCTTTGGCTCCTGTGCAAACGCGCGGATGACGCGCACGCCGGTCAGGTTTTCGCGCGTCTTGCCAAGCACCTTGTCCAGTCCCTTTTGAACCTTCTTATACAACGGCATGGTCCACATCATGATACCGAAGACCACCACCGAGAGCAGCGGAATCGCCACCACGAAGATGAGCGCCGCCTTCACGTCGATGGTAAATGCCATGATCATGGCACCGAACACGATAAACGGGGAACGCATGAACAGACGCAGCACCATGTTGATACCGGACTGCACCTGATTGATGTCGCTCGTCATGCGGGTAATCATCGTGGAGGTGCCAAGCGTGTCAATCTCCGAGTAGGTCAGCCCCTGAATGTGCTCAAACAGTGCATGGCGCAGCTTTGTGGAGCATCCCACCGCCGCTTTTGCTGCAAAAAACTGTGCGGTCAGCGAGCAGACCAGACCAATCACGCCAAGTGCCACCATGAGCAGGCACCGGCCCACGATGTACGCACGGTCGCCCGTTGCAATACCCACATCGATTATCTGCTTCATAACCAGCGGAACAAACAATTCAAAAAACGCTTCCAGCATCTTAAAAAGCGGTGCCAGAATGCTCTCTTTTTTATAGTCCTTCAAAAAACTGAGCAGCTTTTTCATTCAAAAACCCTACCTTTCTTTTGTCTGCACGTAGCTCTTATTCTATCGCATCTTTTCTGCATTTTCAAGGGAATCCTTTTTTATCGCACTCGGCGGCTCCCCCATCACCCTTTTATAGGCCCGGTAAAAGCTGGAATAGTCCCCAAATCCGACCTTCAATGCAGCATCCATCGCCGTGTCACCGTTGAGCAGGTACTGTTTTGCCACTACAATCCTTTTAAACAGCAGATAATCAATAATGGTGGTTCCTATCTGCTGTTTGAATGCCCGGTTCATATAGTACTTGCTGATATGAAACCGCTCGGAAAGCGCATCGAGTGTATGCGCCCCGGCAAGATGGCTGTTCAGGTACTTCATTATCTCAAGCACCACCGGAGAAGCCCCGGAAACACCTGCGGTGGGGAAACGCTCCTGACACATCAGATGAATCTGTGCTAAAAAGGCCTCCAGATAAATCGCCCGATACTGTGAGCGGTCCTCTTCCCGAAGAGAATCCACCCGCTGCAGGATATCAAAAAACATTTCAAAATGATACTCCTTCAGATTTTCATAAAAAATGACCTGTCCGGAAAACCTTGGATGAGCCGGAAAGCAGGAACACAAAAACATTCTTCTTTCCGCCGAGATATCCTCCGGGTCAAAATAAAGACAGCACCTGACATAGTCCGCATCGGTGTTGACCCGCACCCCATGCAGCACATTCGGAGCCAGAAGAAGCAGGCTGTGAGGTGTCAGATGATACTCGGTACCCTCCACCATGTAGTCCGCGTCTCCATCAAGAAAATAATATACCTCGTAATTCGAATGAAAATGATGCTGATATTGCGCATATTGAGCTAATGGCTCATGACTGGTCTGAATATAGTTCATTTAAAGCTCTCCTCCCCAAGCTTCCTCCATACACCTGAAGAACTACCGCCATGCCGGTATTCCGCCGGAGGTTTTAAATATAGCCCTGATAACCATATCAAATAACAGCTATATATGCAATGTTTTTTTTGCTATCTGCAATGGCATTTTTTTAAGATTCTGTTACAATGAAATCAATAGAAAACAGATGAAAATAAGCATGAAATGCTGAAAAAGGAGGCTAATATGGAAAAAGTGAGAATTGGTATCATCGGCATCGGCGGAATGGGAAGCAATCACTGCAGACAGATTGCAGAAAATCACATTCCGAACATGGAGCTGACCGCAGTGGCGGATGTGCGCGAATGCCGCAGAGAGTGGGCAAAGGAAAATCTGCCGGACACCGTAAAAATTTTTGAGACCGGCGAAGAGCTGATGGACTCCGGAGCGATAGACGCCATCCTGATTGCCACACCGCACTATTTTCATCCGGAGCTTGCCATCGCAGGCTTTAAAAAGGGCCTGCATGTCCTGTCCGAAAAGCCGGCCGGTGTATACACGAAGCAGGTTCGTGAGATGAACGCCGAGGCAGACCGCCATGATCTTATCTTCGGACTAATGTTTAACCAGCGCACCAATCCGGTTTACCGCAAGCTCAGGGAAATCGTGGAAAGCGGAGCTTATGGTGCAATTAAGCGTGTGAACTGGCTGATTACCGACTGGTACCGCAGTCAGGCTTACTATGATTCCGGTGACTGGAGAGCCACCTGGGACGGGGAAGGCGGCGGCGTATTGTTGAACCAGTGCCCGCACAACCTGGATCTTCTTCAGTGGATCTGCGGTATGCCATGCAAAATACAGGCTTTCTGCCATGAGGGAAAATGGCACGATATCGAGGTCGAGGACGATGTGACGGCTTATCTGGAATATCCGAACGGCGCCACGGGTGTATTTATCACCTCCACGGGAGATGCTCCGGGCACCAACCGCCTTGAAATTGATCTGGAACGTGCAAAGCTGGTCAGCGAAAACGGCAAGCTGATGATGTACGAGCTGGAAATCAGCGAACGTGAACACTGCTTCACCACCAAGGAAGGCTTCGCACAGCCAAAGGGCGAGTGGAAGGAGGTCGAGGTTTCAGGCGAAAACTCCCAGCACAACGGCGTATTGAAGGCATTTGCGGATGCCATTCTGCACGGCGGTGAGCTGATTGCCAGAGGGCAGGAGGGCATTAACGGCTTAACCTTATCCAATGCCATGCACCTTTCGAGCTGGCTAAAGCAGCCGGTTGAACTGCCGCTTGATGAGGATTTATTCTTATCCGAGCTGAATAAAAAGCGCAAGAACTCCAGGAAAAAGAAGACTTCCTCCGGCGTTACCTTTGATACCACCGGAACTTACGGAAGCTGATACCTGGTTTGTCCACGATAAGAAAGGGTACCTTTGATATGAATATAGGTATTATCGGATGCGGCGGGATTGCCGCGGTACATGCGCGCAGCATTGAGAATACGGATAAAAACCGGCTGGCTGCGGTGGCGGATTGCGTATATGACAAAGCACAAAAAATGGCTCAGGCATACGGTGCCCGTGCATATGAAGACTGGGAGACCATGATAAATCAGGAAGCTCTCGATGTCGTACATCTGTGCACCCCGCATTATCTGCACACGGATATGGCTGTCTCCTGCTTAAAGCATGGTATTCATGTATTTACCGAAAAGCCTCCCGTCATTTCACGAGCCCAGCTGGAACAGTTGCAGCGAGCTTACATAAAAGCAAAGGACGCAGAGGGTCTGCGCCTTTGCGTATGCTTTCAGAACCGCTGGAATCCCGACGTACAGTTTGTAAAAAATACTCTGCTGAAAAAAGAACTCGGAAACATCACCGGAATCCGCGGAATCGTATCCTGGTGCCGGGGCACGGGTTATTACAGCGACCAGTGGCACGGAAAAAAGGCGCTCGAGGGCGGCGGAGCTCTGATCAATCAAGGGATACATACGCTGGATCTGATGCAGTATTTTGTGGATGAAGCTGCCATCCGGACAGAAGCAGTGCTGGATAATCTTCATCTGAAGGGACAGATTGAGGTGGAGGATACCCTGTGCGCCTACATCCGCTACCCTGACCTGACCGCCAATCTGTATGTGACCACCGGATACACCTCAGATATGTCCCCGCTGATTGACATTTGCTGCGAAAACGGACATATCCGTTTAGAAAACGGGGAAGTAATCATAAGGCGCGGGCAGGACAAGCCGGAGCTTCACACCTTCGAGAGTGAAGAACTTTACGGAAAATCATACTGGGGCGCCGGACATCAAAAAGCAATCTCGCATTTCTACCGCAGTATCGCCGAGGGCACCGGCAATCTGCTGGATTTTGAAAATGTCAGCGAAACCGTTGACCTGATGCTTCGCATTTATGAAGCTGCGGAGCCAAAAACCTGAAACCGCGCATCACTGCCTGGCGCAAATTGCATTGAATGCGCAAATTATAATGAATATTGAAAAGGAGAAGAAATATGCTGGAACAATGTAAAATTACAGGCTTTGCCGATGAGATTGACAGCTCTTTTGCAGTACAGTTAAGGGTATTGGAAGAACTGAACCAAAAGTATCTGGAGCTTCGCGGAGCAGACGGAATCGGTGTGGCCGATCTGACCATATCCAAAGCGCAGGAACTAAAAAAACAGATGCAGGATAAGAATATCGGCGTATCCGCCATCGGCTCCCCAATCGGCAAGATTGGTATCGCCGATGATTTCGCCCCTCATTTTGAAAGCTACAAGCACATCGTGGAACTGGCACAGCTCTTTGAAACCCCTTATATCCGCATGTTCAGCTTTTATCTTCCTCACAATGCCAATCCGGAAGATTACCGTGAGCAGGTGTTTGAACGGATGGGTAAAATGGTAGATTACGCGAAGCAGGAAAATGTCATTCTGCTCCACGAGAATGAAAAGGGCATATACGGAGCTATGGCTGAGGAATGTGCATTGCTGCAAAAAGAGTTTTACGGAGAAAATTTCAAGGCCATCTTTGACTTTGCCAACTTTATTCAGTGCAATCAGGATACGCTGCAGGCATATGAAATGCTTGCCCCGTATATTGCGTACATCCATGTAAAGGATGCCATGAAAGAAACCGGCGAGGTGGTTCTTCCGGGACACGGAGACGGTCAGCTTGCCTCCATCTTCAGCCGGTTAAATGACAAGGGCTTTGTGGGATATCTCAGTCTGGAACCTCACCTTTTTCATTTTGCCGGTTTGGATAATCTGGAGAAGAATCCGGGAGCCAAGAAGGAAAGCAACGGAATTCTGGCATATAAAGCCGCTCACGGCAGCTTGCTGGAACTGCTGAAATAATCGCATGGCACTGAAATCCACCGAACGCTTTTATGATTTTCATGAAATTTAAAAGGGACCGCCTCACCGGCAGTCCCTTTTAAATTTCTTCTGTCACGCACTCTCACGCAAAATCGCTCTGCGCCAAGGCTTCCTTATATTTCTCCAGAATAATATTCTGAATGTGATCCCGCATACGGGTATTGATTGGATGAGCAATATCACGATACTCCCCGTCGCCGGCTTTTCTGCTCGGCATGGCAATAAACAGTCCTTTATCGCCGTCTATGACTTTGATATCGTGGATAGCAAACTCATCGTCCAGTGTAATGGATACGATGGCCTTCATCTTGCCCTCCTTGCTCACCTTTCTCACACGCACATCTGTAACCTGCATGACCTTTATCCTCCCTTATCTCAGACAGCGCACAGCAGCCAATGGAATCCGCTGTCATGCTTTGCCTTTTATCCTATTATCCCCCCGATAAATCTGTACTTATTTATTATATACCATACCGCTCATTTTTTTCAATCACTATTTTAATTTTTCCGTTTTCACCCACATGCCTTGTATTCGGACGTATCGTATCACGGCTCTCAACAATACAGTTCTCAATGTATGTGTTATCCCCGATATGCACATCATTCAGAATGATAGAGTTCTTGATGGTACAGTTATTTCCGACATATACCTTCTTGAACAATACCGAATTCTCCACGACTCCATTGATGATACAGCCGCTGGAAACCAGACTGTTCTTTACCGCGGAACCCGGATTGTATTTTGCCGGCGGAAGGTCGTCGATCTTGGAGTATACATCCGGATACTGCTTAAAGAAGTAATCGCGGATGTCCTTCTTTAAGAAATCCATATTGGTCCTGAAATAGGATTCCACGCTGGCAATGTTGCTCCAGTATTCCTTCATCTCATAGGCATATATGTTCTTGACGCCAAGGTAGCGGATGAACACATCCTTCACCAGATCGTAGCGCTCATCTTCTACCGCCTTCTCGATCAGCTCGATGAGCTGACGTCTGCGGATGACATAAACACCGGTAGATACCTGATGGGAGGATGCCGACAGCGGCTTTTCCTGCAGTTCAATGATTCTGCCGTTCTCATCCGTGCGGACAATACCGAATCTGGAGCAATCCTCGTCGGCCTCCATCGTCTTTGTAACGATTGTAATATCCGCTTTCTTCTGGATGTGATATTCCAGCACTTTATTATAATCCAGCTTGTATACACCGTCACCTGATGCAATGACCACATACGGCTCATGGCTGTTTTTAAGGAATGTCAGGTTCTGCGCAATCGCATCTGCGGTACCGCGATACCAGAAACCATTATCTGCAGTGATTGTCGGATTAAATACAAACAGACCGCCCTGTTTTCTACCGAAATCCCACCATTTGGAAGAACTTAAATGCTCATTCAGGGAACGGGAATTGTACTGTGTCAGCACCGC
>CAMALD010000005.1 GCA_945836355.1 uncultured Lachnospiraceae bacterium
AACAACAAATAAACTCTGTAACAGCCTATATTTCTATTGCATAATTAATAACATGACTTTATTTTCCATTTTATTCCATCTATATTGAGTATTCTGTGTTTTGTATGTCTATTTTTTACATTTATGGCAATACTTTAGCTATAGAATAATTAAGAAAGGCTGTATTAAATGCAAAGAGAAAATAAAGTATTTTATTACGATACCAACAACCGGTATTCCCCACAAGAATTCGGAGACCAGCTTTATCAGCTTCTTCATAAGGAACTTATGTACCGGCCTCTGGTCTTCCTATGTATCGGCTCCGACCGCGCTACCGGCGATTGTCTCGGTCCCCTTCTCGGGCACAAACTGGATTGCAGCCAAAATGGTTTTCAGTATGATGTGTATGGCACATTGCAAAATCCTGTGCATGCAAAAAATCTCACCGAAACGATGGAGTCCATTCATGCCAAATATAACAATCCGCTCATTGTCGCCATCGACGCCTCTCTCGGGAAGCCCTCCCACGTGGGCTACTATACTCTGGGTAAAGGTTCATTGAAGCCCGGTGCGGGAGTCAACAAGGAGCTTCCGAGTGTGGGTGACTATTATATTACCGGCATTGTAAACATGTCCGGTCTGCTGGACCAGATGCTGCTGCAAACCACAAGGCTGCATACCGTCATGTCCCTGTCCGACCGTATCTACGAGGGCATTCGACATTTCTTCCACCGTTTCAACCGCACCCGCATGATCTCATATAATTCTTTTCAGCTTACCTCAGCTCCGCTTAAAAAATGATTCTATATGTCACAAAAGCCGCCATTCATCAGACAGATAAAGTCTGACGAATGGCGGCTTTTGCCATTTGTGATTTATTTGGTGCAATCTACACGTTTTCCTGAGCCTCCCGTGCTCTGGCTTTCTGGATGCTCAACGCCTCACGGATGGTTCTCGCATCCCCTGCCTGAATGATTTCCTCCAACTGTTCAAGCAGCACAATATCCATATTCTCCTTCCCTATATAGGTATTGTATTTTTCGGTGACGGTAACGCTTAAGGATTTCATCTTTTCTTCCGCAGCGCGCTGGGCACTGTATGTCTCCTCATACTGACACTTCAAGGACGAAAGCTCCTCCTCACATTCAGCCGCCAGCTCGTTTGCTATCACCTTTTTGGTTTCGCTGTCAAATTTCTTTACCGCGCTCTTCTTGTTTTTCTCGATGGTCTCAATGTCATCCTCCAGCTCGGTTATCTCCTGATTATACTTGTCCAGGCCATATCCGCTCTCATCCTTGTCTTTGCGGATCTGACGGGACAACCTGTAAATCTCCCTGCGCTTTTTGTTAATCTTGCGGCGTAACTGCTTTATCTGCGTAAAAGCCTCGGCGTGTCTCTCCTTCGTGTACCAGCCGATAAACAGATACAATGCCCCGAACACCAGCACGGTTACAATATAGGTCAGAATCAGCATGCTTGTCTTCGGTCTGAAAAAGCCAAAATAGATGCCACACGGAAGGACAAACAATACCACCGCCAGCGTAAGGCATATGATTAAAATGTCACGCAGCATAACCGGCTGATATATCGCATGCAAAAACGGGTTGTTGAGCAGCCGCGGCAGCTTTTCCGACTTGTAGATTGCCCTGATTTCGTCCGCGTACTGCCTTTTTTCCTCCTGCAGCTCCCCGGTTTCCTCCTTTATACGCTCGGATACCTTTGAGCTCTTCAGCTTTTCCTTCTTGGCGCGCACCTTCTTCGCACGGTTTTTGGTTTTATCCATCTGTTCGTTGTAGGTAGTCTCCAGCTCCGCCTTTCTGGCCCTGGTCACGGAAGCTATTTTGTCCGAAAGCTGCTTTTCCATTGCCTGAATCTGTTTTTCAAGCTGTACTTCCTTCTCGGACAACAACTGATTCTCCGCCTTGGTCTTTTCCAACTCCATCAACATCTTTTTCATGGACTGCAGTTCATCCAAACCAGCAGAAAGAACATTTTCACCATTGTCACTCATAGCATACCTCCGTTCCTTTGTTTTCCTGCGTAACCCTGATATTATCCAAAGCTTTACACCGCGCCTGCTCTGTCATCGGTTACAATTCAATTCTTCCGTCCAGCGCTCTAAGTAGTGTGACTTCATCAATGTATTCCAGATCACCGCCGACCGGAACTCCGTTGGCAATGCGGGTCACCCGGATTCCGGTTGGCTTCACCAGCTTGCTAATCAGCATCGCCGTCGCCTCTCCCTCAAGACTGGAGTTCGTCGCAATAATCACCTCGTCGACATCACCCTCCAGCCGCACCAACAGCTCCTTCAGCTTAATATCCGCCGGGCCGATGCCCAGCATCGGAGCAATTGCACCGTGCAGCACATGGTAAACACCCTCATACTTGCCTATCTTCTCATACGCTGCCAGGTCTCTGGTATTTTCCACCACCATAATCATCTTATGATTGCGCTTCGCACTCGCACAGATCGGACAAATCTCACCGTCTGTCAGCGTACAGCAGCACTTACAATAATGAATATTCTTTTTCGCTGATATCATTGACGAAGAAAGACGTTCCACCTGCTCCTCCGGCATACTGATAATATGAAAGGCCAGTCTCTGGGCTGTCTTTGCGCCAATCCCGGGCAATCTTGACAGTTCTTCTATTAAATTACTTATCTGACTGCTGTAATAATCCACTTTTTTCCCCACTTCTTCCGTTAGGGAAACACAAATAGCCGTGTTTCCTTAAAACAATCCGCCGAAATTGCCGAGACCGCCCGCGATGGAGTTCATCACCTGCGCCGATTCCTCCTCCATCTTGCGCAGAGCCTCGTTTGTTGCCGCAACAATCAGGTCCTGAAGCATCTCGATATCATCCGGATCGACAACCTCCGGAGCAAGCTTAACCTCAACCACTTCCTTTTTGCCCGATACCTTGACCGTGACAGCGGAGCCGCCTGCGCTTGCCTCCCAGATTTTCTCTTCGATTTCCTTTGTCTTCTCCTCCATCTGCTTCTGCATTCTCTGTGCCTGCTTCATCAAATTATTCATATTGCCCGGCATTGCGCCTCCCGGAAATCCACCACGTTTTGCCATTTTCATATCCTCCTTTTATTCATCCACATATTCAATTGGAATTTTTTTAATAATCTGTAGTAAATCCGGATATTGCTTCTTTCCGGAATCATTACCCTCTTCCAGTGCGGTTCGCACCTCAACCGCTTTACCGATTTCTCTTTCAATCGCTTTTTTTATCTGTTCGACACGGTCGCCGGAATCCACCAGCTTTTTGTCCGTCTCGTTTCTGAAAACAATGACAAGCTGATTGTCAACAGCCGGTGACGGTGTCGCCGCAATCAGTACGACACGCAGCATCTGTGGGAGCCCTTGCAGTATCGACTGCCATTTTGCCGCAATCTGCCTCATATCCTCCGACATCGCTTTTGCAAGCACCTCCGGTGGTATCTCCTCCGGCTCCTGTTCCTTAATCAGCGATTCCGCTGCTGGTTTGACCGCCGAAAAATCTGCATTTGCAAATTTATCCTCCAGCACTCGCAGGCGTTCTGTCAGCGAGCCGTAGTCCGTCTCCATTTCAGGGCGGCACATCTTGACCAGTGCCACCTCCAGCAAAACTCTTTTCTGTGCCGCATATTTCATCTGGTTGGACAAATCCGAAAAGATACGGATATATCTCATCAGCGTTTCCGCATTCGCGGCTACCGCTTCGTGTTTCAGCATGGCAAGCTGATCGGCAGAAACCTCCAGCAGCTCCTCCATGTCATCCGAAGCCTTCAGCAGCAAAAGATTCCGAAGATACCACGTAAAATCCACCGCAAACTGCGTCAGCTCCCTGCCCGCAATGATAATCTCATCCAAAAGCCGGATGCATCCGCTGACGTCCCCGCAGCATATATGCCGGAACAGCCTTGCAAACACTTCAATGTCAACATTACCAAGCACCTCCAGCACATCTTCATATCCCAGCTCCCTGCCCGGATAAAACGCTATACATTGGTCCAGCAGACTTAATGCATCACGCAATGCTCCGTCTGCCATGCGCGCAATGTAGCGAAGCGCCTTTTCCTGCGCGGCAAGACCTTCTCTCTCCATCAGCTCGCCAAGTCGCCCGGTGATACAGTCAACCGTGATACGCTTAAAGTCATACCGCTGGCATCTGGACAGTATCGTAATCGGTATCTTATGAACCTCGGTTGTCGCAAGAATGAACATTACATATACGGGCGGCTCCTCCAGAGTTTTGAGCAGGGCATTAAATGCCCCCGCCGACAGCATGTGCACCTCATCAATAATATAGACCTTAAATTTCCCCTCCGTCGGTGAATACCGCACTTCATCCACAATTTCACGAATATTGTCCACACCGTTATTCGATGCCGCATCGATTTCAATAACATTCATCGAGCTGCCCGAATTAATGGCACGACAGCTCGGGCAGTCATTGCACGGGCTGCCGTCAACCGGGTGCTCACAGTTTACCGCCTTTGCAAGAATTTTTGCAACCGTTGTCTTTCCTGTTCCTCGTGTTCCGCAAAACAGGTACGCATGCCCGGTCCGCTCATTTTTTATCTGATTGCGCAGCGTTGTCACAATGGCATCCTGACCCTTGACGTCCTCAAAACTATCCGGACGGAATTTTCGATATAATGCTGTATAAGACATTCCGCTACACTCCTTTATCCATTATCCCATACTTTCGAAGAATCATATCAGTCCTCTTCAATCACATGGATTTCCAAAAAGTCAAATTCTATTTTATCAATAAAATTATCCTGTGTAAACCTGGTTCTGTCATGCTTTTTAAAATCCGCAATGGTGGCATCCAGCCAGATTGGCTTTGACAAATCAAATTTTACGCATATTTCCTCAAGAGCAGCAAAGATTTTATGCGTCCGGGTCATTTCAGAATCATCATTGCAGACAACCATATCGCGAAGCATATGATTATCCTTCCAGATTTTTGCCCACAAACGAAACACCGTGATTCTCCTTTCTATGATCAGGTAACGCTGCCGTAATCCGTGTTTTCTCAGGAGAGAATGTCAAACACGAAAAGCTTATCAAAATTTCTTAACGTGTTGAAATTGCCCTTGCAGGTCAGCTCGCCCGACATAAACGCCCCCTGAAAGGTCGTCCGCCCGTTGACAATCTTATTCATCACCTCTCTGGTCGTCTTCATCGCAACATTGACTTCCTCTTCCCGCTTTTCACCATAATAGCAACGCAATGTCTCACCTGCGATTTCAATGACAAGAGTCTTTCCCACATCGGTGAACAAAAGGGTATATACCGCCTTGAAATCCTTTCCCTGCGGTCGGAAATTGTCACGCAGATTTTTCTCAAATTCATAGCGTTCCTCATTTCCGCCTTTGCTTCCCAGCATTCCGTTAAATAGCTCCGCAAGCTCCTCGATATCCTTTTTCTGTTTGCGTACTCTGGCATCATCCGACACATACCGCGAAAGCTGCTCACTCTCCTGAGGTGTCAGGTCAATCGGCTGACTCACGGAAATACTCTGCTTTACCACATAATTACTGCTCGGAAGAATCCTTCCGCTCTGGTTAATAATGCGGTATAGCGCCTCTGTCTGACGCTCCATGATCTGCCGGTACGGAACACTCGACTCAAATTCCGCCTGATTATCCACAAAGGCACGAATTCCGTCCACCGCCATACCGCCCATAATCTCCCACGCCTTGATCAGCATGGCTTCGGCATCTCTTTCACCGTAGGTGTTCGCAATCACAACCGGCATCATATAAACACTGCGCAGCTTATCTTTATCCGCATAGAGCCAGCAGGCATCCAAAAACTGATGCATGTATCCGCCGATGCCTAGCCATTCGACATTGACCGCAAGAATGACACCGTCGGCTTCCTTCAATGTGTTGGAAAGCACCGTTATATTGTTTTTCTGTTCATAAAGATTATATCTTGTCACCTGTACCCTGAGTTCCTCCAGCACGGAAGTGATGCGGTTCAGGACGTACAGGGTCGGATCCTCAATCAGACCTCTGCCGCCGTAATAGATATTTATCTTCATTCAGACCTCTTTTCTGCTTTACGCAGGATTTGGTTTTTCCGGTACAGAAGTACACCTAAGACCAAGCCTGCGATCATGCCACCGATATGCGCTGCATTGTCCACTCCCTGACTGGTAAACCCGCCATATATACTCAGCGCGATAAACCAAAAAATCTTGCGTGTTGTCAGGTTTTCTACTCTGCCTCTGTTGATAATAATGACCCATGCGACGGCACCGACGACACCAAAAATTGCTCCTGATGCACCCACGCACACCGCAAAACGGTCAATATACATATTATAACTCATTGAAGCAATCCCTGCAAGGATTCCCGCTCCGAAATATAAAATCAAATATTTTACATGTCCGATCTGTTTTTCCAGAGTATCACCCAGAAACCACAAAATCAGCATATTATTCAGTAAATGCTCCGGGCCGCCGTGCAGAAACATATACGTGACAAGCCGGTACACCTGCCCCTGCTCCGCCACATTCTGCGCGCACAGTGCCCCGTGATTCAGCAAAAAGAAGGTATCCTCCGAGCTTCCGAAAAGCTCACATAGAATGAATACCGCAATATTTACAAGAATAATACCCAGATTACATGGAGATACACGAAAGCGTCTGCGCATCTCCCGGACAACCTCGGAGGTCTGTTCTTCTTCCCCCGCTAAATTCGCAGCACCGTACACCCCCGCTGCATTCCCGGTATAATACAGCCAGTTCTCCAGCTTTTTTCGCAGTCCGTAGAAATCACCCTCCTGATCCTCGTAGAGCATCAATCTGCTGTTAACGGTATCAATAATCCAATAGCGCTGTCCCGGTTCAAATATACCGCTGACGCTCTGCGGATTTTCTGTCACCATAAGATTTTGTATCAATACCCGCTCACATCCGTTTGCCAGCAGATGGCCTTGTACCTGCCTGCTGATGTTCTCCTGCAAAGCACTTGTCAGCCCGGATATGGTCTCTCTGAAATACACGAGGACCGCATAACAGATTTCCCTATCCCTCTTCACATATACCATCACTCCGGGCACATTGACCGCTATCCTTTGAAAAGCTTGCCCTATAAAAAAATCGTCGAGCTGTTGTCCCATCACCGCATGCCCCCATGTCAGGCATCATCCTGCGCCCATGCCAATGCACAGCGCACGGCGCGATGCCATTCTTTGATTCGCTTTGTGCGCTCCTGCTGTACAAAGCCCGGTCGAAAGCTCTTTGCGAGAGCCCAGTTTTCTTTGATTTCATCCATACTGCTCCAGTATCCGGCAGCAAGTCCTGCGAGATATGCCGCACCAAGCGCAGTCGTTTCAATGCACTTTGGTCTGTGCACCGTAATGTCAAGAATATCCGCCTGAAACTGCATCAGAAAATCATTGGCACTCGCTCCTCCATCTACCTTCAGACTGCTGAGCAGAATCCCCGAATCCTGCTTCATCGCCTCCAGCACATCGTAGGTCTGGTACGCAATCGATTCCAGGGTGGCACGCACCAGATGATTGCGGTTAAAACCCCTGGTGATGCCGACCAGCATTCCTCTGGCATACGGATTCCAGTACGGTGCACCCATGCCGGTAAACGCAGGTACCAGATATGCGCCCCTGGTATCTTCCACACTCAGCGCCGCCTCCTGGGACTGTGCTGCATTCTTTAATATGCCCTGCTCGTCCCTGAGCCACTGAATCGCTGCTCCGGCAACAAAAATACTTCCCTCCAGCGCATAATCCGGCGTCTCAGACACTCCTGCTGCTATCGTAGTCAACAGACGGTGTTCGGAAACAATTCGCTTCTTTCCGGTATTCATCAGCAAAAAACATCCCGTTCCGTAGGTGTTTTTTACCTCGCCCGGCTCAAAACAGCACTGCCCGAACAATGCTGCCTGTTGGTCGCCCGCCGCACCCGCAATCGGTATCTCGCCTCCGAACAGGGACGGTGCCGTATAGCCGTATATACTGCTTGAGCTGCGCACTTCCGGCAGCATGCATTCCGGAATATCAAAATACTCAAGGATCTCCGGTGACCAGCACAATTTTTCTATATCAAACAGCATGGTTCGCGACGCATTGGTGTAATCGGTAACGTGAACCCTGCCCCGTGTGAGATTCCAGATCAGCCACGTATCCACGGTTCCGAACAGCAGGTCGCCGCGCTCGGCAGCCTCCCTTGCTCCGGGCACTTCATCCAATATCCATTTCAGCTTTGTTGCCGAAAAATAGGCATCCGGTATCAGCCCGGTCTGCTCGCGGATTAAGTCCTCCATTCCATCCTCACGCAGGGTATCAATCAGAGGCGCCGTTCTCCTGCACTGCCACACAATTGCATTATATACCGGCTGTCCGGTATGGCGGTTCCACACAATCGTGGTTTCCCGCTGATTAGTAATACCTATCGCCGATATCTCGTCCGCAGAAGCTCCGATCTGTGCCATCGCTTCCACCGCCACACTAATCTGGGAGGACCAGATTTCCATCGGATTATGCTCCACATAACCCGCGCTCGGATAAATCTGCTGAAACTCCTTCTGCGCTATGCTCACAATTTCCCCGCTCTTATTAAACAAAATACACCGCGAGCTCGTTGTTCCCTGATCCAATGCCATCACATACTTTTTCGCTGTCCTACTCTCCATAATATTCTCCATTCTCCCCACGGTTTATCCTGTTTTCGCTTATTCCTACAGAAGATATCACACGAACCCCGGAAAGGATTCGCCGTCGTCTCGCCCAATGTAATACTCCTGCCCATCCTCAAGGCGCAGGCATCCGAGCCGTCCCTCTCTCCTGCCGCAGGCAAGGTATGCACAGCCGCAGTCAATGTTAATCATATTGTTTCCATACCAGCATGTCATCGGCAGATTTCCCTGATAATGGATGGTCGGGGTATGCCCGAACACTACCGTCACCTCATCCGGCATGTGTTCCGTGCCCTCCGGTCTGGTCCAGAGCAGCTCCTTTTTGATCTCCTCCGCTTTATTTTCCGGATAATCGGACAGGGTGCCCAGCGTTACGGGACTATGCTCCATCCCTTTTGTCAGCCCGTACATATCGGGACAGGCATGCACCAGATAATACGACCTGCCGCCCACCCTGACATCCGGCAGAAACAAGGGACAACCCTCCAGATAGGCTATCATCTTCGCCTGCTCCTTATAATTTAAGCACGAGAAAAAGGAATGTGCCGTCACATCCCCTCCGTTTCGGCTCCAATGAGCCATTCTCCTCTCATATTCCTCGCCTGCCATCTCCGGCAGCGTTACCACCTTCAGCATCATGTCCTCATGATTGCCGGGCAGTAATGTAACATTGCTGCGCTGCATCATATCCTGTAACAGCCTGATTCCGTCTTTTCCTCTGTCGATTACATCCCCAAGGACGTACAAATAATCATCCTCACCAAAATGTATTTTCTCAAGCATCTGCATATACTCGTCATACATTCCGTGAATATCTGCCATTACATATGTAGCTCCCATGCCTTCTGCCCTTTCCACAACGCCTTACCCTAAGGAAACGCTGATTCATTCCGTGTTCCTTATTATACATCATCCGGCGGTTTCAGGCAAGTAAAGATAAAGTTAATCTCCGCAAAGCCGATGATATCCCCCGGCACAATTTTATATTCCTTTTCGGGCTCCATCCGTTTTCCGTTTAGCGCTGTGCCGTTCAGCGAACCGCAATCCGTCAGGAATATGTCACTTCCCCGTCTGGTCAGCCTTGCATGCTGCCTGCTGATGACCGCATCATGAAACCGGTATCCGCAAAGCACCTCCTTCTTCCCGATACAGAACGGAAAGCTGAATACCGGTATCGGATCTCTTGTATCCTCGACAGGCTCTAAAACATAGCCCCACTTTTTCGGTGTAAGAAGCACGGTGTCATCTCCCCGGACATTGTCGCCTGAATCACTGTTCTCATGCCGCAAATACACCGTATCACCAATCATATCTGCTTTCTCATCCTTTTTATCAGAATACCCGATACCATCTGCAAAATTCTCCTCAGCCAAGTCCTCGTCATCAAACTCCTCCGCATCGTCCAGCCTGCCCGAAAACCAGGTGCCAAACAGATTTTTTATGACTTCTGCTATGCTCCGCTTTGTTTTCTTCTTTTTCGGATAAGTGATAGTTTCCTCCGTTATCATCGACTCACAGATTTTATCCCTTGATACTGTGGCGCCCGGTCTCGCCTGTTCCTCTTCATCGTATTTTTCTTCGCGGCTGATAGTCTCGTGCAGAATCTCTTCGCACAGACTCTTAAGCGAAAGCCCCGTTCCCTGTCGTATACGCCCATGCAGAAGATAGATCAGCGAAACTGCGGCTCTGTTTTCATAATCCATGCATTCCATGATTTCTTCCAAAAGTTTTTCTGTCTGCTTTTGCACCGGTATCCCATATCCCGGCTGATATGCAAACCGTAATTGTCCGTCGCGCACAACAATATATTCCGGGTCAAGGAGCAGATGCTCCGGCTCCAGCAAAAATTCTCCCAACCTCTTGTCTATTTCCTCTAGTTGCCCTACCAGACTGCTAATCATCTCCACATCCGGTTTGCAGCGCAGATAATACTTTTTTAGCGATTCCATGCCGCTTACATCAAACCAGTATTCATGTCTCTCGTTAAAATCCTGAATATGCACCGGAAGCAGACCGGAAATGAGATTATTGCCCAGCATTTCATCCTTATATTTTTCATAATCCTCATGGACTGCACATATCAGGTAGCCGTCGCGCACCTCTCTGTCCGGCTTGTCCGGTCTGGTATTGCCACTGATTTCTATCATTTATTCTCCACCTCCCTGACCTTTTCCTTTTTGTCCAACAAGATACTTTCCATTCGGGTCAGTTCCTCTCTTACCGGACAAAAGACCTGAAAACTCTCACATGAAACCAGTAACTTTTCCGAAAAAAACGCTCCTGCCCATTCCGGAAAGGCATAGGCATATTGCAGCTTAATCTCCAGATAGCAACCGGATTTTTTTATTTTCGTATTTTCCAGTGTCATGGTATACAGCTTTGGGTTAAGCCTGCTCTGCAATGCCATTTCCAGATACTGCACTCTCTCATTTTTCTCCGTAACCGCATATAATAAGCCGCGGTACTCCGCACCTCCACCGGCAAACACCCCGGTATACGGTACTCTCCCATATACCAGATAATCCGCCGATTCCCTGCAGAATTGCTGCAGCGTACTGCTGATTACTGCCCGGTCATGCAGAAAAAATGACATCCAGAGAAACGTAATCAGTAAAAAGCTCAGGACGGGCATCAGAAATGCTGCCTCCACCGTAATACTCCCCTTATACTGTTTTTTTCTTCTGTCTGACATGCCCTCTCCTCTTACCCGCTAACATTTCAACACCGCTAACACTGCCTGGGCGGCTGCCAGAAACGGCACGAACGGCAACACACATTTTCTGTTCCACCGGCAAAACGCCAGCGCTCCCGCTGCCCAGACTGCACTAAACAGCAGTGCAAGAAAAAATAGCTCCAAGTTTGCACCTGCCCCCAGCAGAATGCCGGTCATGATTAAAACCAATGCATCCCCCTCGCCAAGCTGCTCCTTGGTCATCTTCGATATCCCCAGCAAAAGAATTCCTTCGAGCGCTCCAAGCAGACTGCTTTTCCATTGCCCGAAAAACATCAGGTATCCCATCGCAGCCACAAACATTGCAGCCAGAACCGAAAGCTTAATTTCCTTTCTTCGCAAATCACCATAGCTGAGCCCTACCAGAAAGCCCAGTGAAATCATATTTTCCACCTTATGCTCCTTTGCATTACTTTTCTTTATTTTTTCTGCGAACCTGCGGCGCATCTGCTGCACGGCCGGTACGTCTGCGCCTCGGTAATCGTAATCCTTTTCACTTCCCTCTTGATTTTGCTGCATTCCCGTAGGCTGTGGTAATGTGTCCCGGTTTGTGTAATGAAGACGATGCTCCCGGAGCCGATATCCCCGCTATTACAGCACGCAGCGCAGGCATAGTACCTTCCTCCGTTTGTGTTCCTCCTTGTACCGATTTCACTGAATATGCACTTCTCAACCTTTAGGCGAATATAAGTACAATTTGCCGAGGCATGATATACACTCCCTGTTTCCGTGACATATACATATCCCTCTTCCGACTCTTCTTCGCTCTCCTGTTCGAATTCCAGTGTCCCCTCACCGGAAAAGCTCCTCATTATCCACTGCTTTTCAAACACAACACCCGGTAGTACAGAGGAAAATACAGGGAACTCAACCACATATTTCATGTGTATTGTCGTCATTTCATCCTCGGCATACACTTCCGAGCCCCAATATGTAATACCGGCAATTCCGCCTTTTACCGTCTTCTCAACCACCTCAGGATGCTGCAGCTTTTTCCCGATTGCAGCGCAAAAATAACCGCTGTCCGCTAACCCGCGCAGAACATCCCCCGCCTGCCCGGCAACTGCATAATATTCATTTTCTCCTGCACTTTTTCCTATTTCCTGCTCCGCCGCCTCATCCGCGTATTTGAGCAGATATCCGCACGAGGCAGTATTTTCAAGAACGGCTGCAGACGCATAGTCCAACTGAATCTCAACATATAAGATTCTAAGCAGATACAAAAAGAAAATGAAGGCACTCAGTACCGCCGGCATAAGCAACGCCGCCTCCACCGTCAGCGAACCCTTTTTCTGTTTTTGCAAAACACTCCCCCTCCGTCTTTCCTTCCCGGCAGCCTGCCCTGTCGTCCCACGCAGAGGTCTGTTCTTTTCAAAACGCTTTCTGGAGAGAATAAATTTATTTTTTTATTTTATGTGAAAAGAACAGACCTCTGCATGGGTATCAATCAATAAGAAAATCCATACTCGATTACCTTTGTTACATCTGAATTCTTTCCAAGCCCGACACTCGGAAGAAAGCGATATGCCGTCCGCGCTTTTGCAGAGCATTCCAATCCGCAGACGCAGTATTTCAGGCGGAATCCGCTGTCATATTTCAGACGGAGCATCTGCTGTGCAACATCCATCGCCCCCAGGATCTTGGCAGAACGATTTTCCAAAAACAAGAATAACTGCAAGTAGTCCGAATACTTCTTCATCACTCCCGACGCCTCCCTGCCATCGTTTCTCTCCGCCTTCTGATCAATCATATTCTGCGAGAACAATAACAGTTCTCTGTACTCTACCGCACAAGCCTTGCTGCTCGGCAAAAACCCGACCTGACCGCCTCTTAACAGACAAGCCGTTTCTACCACTGCACACTCCGCTGCCCACAGTGCTCCAATCATAAACTCCATCAAAACAACCAGCGCGCCTATGCCGGTAAAGCCGACCAGTGCTGCTGCCGTTTCCTTCATCTGCATTCGGCATTCCGATGAACAAAACAGCATCATCATATTCATCGCGTATCGGATTGCAAAGATGCGCGTTATCATATCTGCAAGATTGTCATAGTCCCTGCTGTTTTGAAAAAGGATATATTCCAGCTGATATTTGATTCCTTCGACATCACCCGTCATGCTCTGCGCATCCTGCTTCGTTTCATCAGAGCTGTCATCCCCCTTCCCGTCTGTGCGATAAGCTGCGAAATGATCTGTGAGATAGGACTGAAACAGCACCGCCTCCGCCAGCTCCTCCGCGTCCTCCGCCAGCACTCTTTTCAACTCCTTCTGTTCGTCCAGACTCCACGCATCATCCGTCTGCTCAAATAAATCCGACAGTACAAAGCGCGTATGAAGCGTATCTGTATTCTGCGAAACATTTGCCCCGGCCTCCAGTGTCGGCAGTTCGACCATGCTCATCTGCCCTTTGGAAATACCCGACACATCCTCTAATACCAGCCCGACCAGCCCGTATTTTGCCAAACGTTTTATCATGCCTGCAATGGAATTGTTTTTCTGAGCAAGCTGGATTTCATCGTAGGAAAATCGAAGCGTATCCATGCAAAGCTGCCGGTATATCTGACTTGTTTCTCCCGTGATTGTCCGGCACTCCCCCGCCTCCGGAAAAGCCTGCAGCCGCGCAGCACTGTCTTCTGCCTCAAGCAGCACCTGAATGTTTTGGTTCAATGCCTCCTGCATTCCCCTGATATCCTTTAAAATTCCGATTTCATTCTCCTTGCTGACGGCTTCATACACCGCCCGGTGCTGTTCCCGTATCTCCCGGTATACCTCCTCCGGCAAGGTATTCTTCTTTAATTCCAGTTCTTCCAGATACTCCTTTTCAATGTCTGCCGCTTCTTTTTTCTGCCGGTTTAGCTCGTCAATCAATTTCAGGGCCTGCTCACACTTTAGCTTTGTTTTTACCGTAACGTCTGTCAGACTATCTAAATTATTCCAGTATGCCTGATAATACTCTTCCTTCTGTCTGCTGTATTCTTCCATTCTCTCGCGTATCGTTAATTCATCCTCATACCTCTCCCAAACGTTCTCCTCTGTCAGCAACCGGTTTAGCCTGCTGATTTCCCGCGTCATTTCCTCATACTGCTGCCGGTTCACCGCAATGCAATGCAATATCGTCATCGGATTGCAATAATAGAAACGCTGTGCCCGGTACAGTGCATTATTTCCCGGCAAGAGCAGCTCCTGACGGATTCCGTCCGGTACAATCCTTTTCGCAAAATGCTCGACCGTCCTGACCTTTCCCCAGAAATCTTGCACCAGTGTAGTTCCGTCGGTTTCAAAGCCATCCAGACATTCCAGCAGCAAGAACACAGTCTGCTCTGCCGCCGCTGATTTTTCAATCGTTTCCAGACTTTTTTGTAACACAAGTCCTGCCTGCTCTGCCTCCATCAACTGCTCCGATGTCTCCAGCATTCTCCCGAGCAAGTCCTCCGCAGCCTGATATTTCTGGTACTGCACGGCCTGTTCAAAAAACCACGCTCCCCGGTTTTGTGTGAGCACGGACACATTCTCTATTTTCATATTAAACACCTGCGGATCAATCCACCCACTCCCGGTGGCATTCGCCTCCAGATACCAATTGCCCTCTTCTTCAAGTTCCCCGAAATCATTTTCTCTTAACTCACTGCAGTACCGTCCGAAAACGTGATAATTCTCGTATAAGGGCAAATAGTAGCGTGACATAAGGGATTTTACACTCAATTCAACATACAATTCCGCAGCATTACTGCATGCCGTTACACGCGCAGACTCCGCCATCGTCACTATCAATACCACAATCAGTAAAAACACCAGACTAAAGAAAGCGGTTATAGTTCCTGCCTTTGCCTTCCTTTTTTCTCCTTCCCCGTGCATCCGTTTCTCCTAGATTGTAATTTTTTTTGCGCCATTGCTGATATCCCCAAGCGCATTTGACACAATATCGCGAATCTGCGTCTGAAAAATCAGCACCAGACCGATTAAGACGACCAGAATTAAGATAATCTCAACCACGCCGATTCCCCGGTTATCAGCAGCCACCCCTTTTCCCATTTCATCCGACCCTCCTGTCTCTTCCTCCGACAGCCTGTCATCCACTTTTACCAAATCCTCATTCATGTTTACTTTTTTCCATCTGATATCTTCCTGCATACTCCTTCATCCTTTCTCCCATTAATTTTTAATAATATGCCAAGAATCACTTAATTTAAATTTTTGCCCCCTGCTTCTCCCGGCCTTCACATCGCAAATCCCGCAAAAGCCGGAACAATGATTACCACCAAGACCAGAAGCAGCATTCCTCCCATCGGAAGCAGCAGCTTCGTACCAGCCTCTTCACCTCGCCGTTTTGCCAGTGCCTTTCTTTCCGAAAATACCGCCACCGACTCCGCCCTGAGCAACTCTGAAATCCCTCCTGAGCCCTTTTTCAAATTCTGCACCACAATTGTCGAAAAACGAAGATACGGCAGCTGCCCGCAGCGCCTTCCGAATTGTTCATACGCACTGCTCTCCGGCATTCCGACTTCCATCTGTGCCAGAGCCCGCAGCATTTCATCATACACAAACCGCCTCTTCCCGCTTTTGCGGTAGTCGTCCGCCATCCTCTCCCATATCCCGCGAATATTCATGCCCGACCCCAGCATAAGCAGAAACTGACTCAAAAAGTCCGGAAAATCCATGCTAAGCTCCAGCTCCCGTTTTTTTAATTTTCTTTTGAGCGCTGTTTCCTCCCCTGCATAAACCAGATACAAAGCGAACAATCCGGCAATGACCAGCAATCCGACCGAATTGCTCTCCTTTTTGGTCCAGGTAAGCTGCCCGGTCGCTATCTGTTCCGGCAGACGCTGGTACTCTTCTTGAGCACTGTCCTCTGCCGCGCCTTCCACCTCGCGCGAAACAAGATGTTCAAACAGCTCCCGGTCACTATACGGATAGGGCAGTACACACAGCTCGTACACCTGCTGTCTCTGAATGCTTCCGTAGGTCAGCACTGCTTTCAGTTCAACCACTGCCGGTTCTTCCAGTTCACGATTATGTACCGTACCGTCCGATGTGAGAAGTTGTGTATCCGCACTAAACCACGCAATCTGCACGGAAGAATCCGATAGCTGCTCCGGCAATTCCAAAGCATACATAATCTCCTGCAATGACGGGTTGTCCCCCCGAATCCTCTCCGGAAGCTCCGTAAAAACCCGCTCCATCTCGCAGATTGCCTCAGCGTCTGTCAGTCTTCTCGGCTCAACAAGGATTGAGATGTCCTTTTGAAAGGTACCGTCCGTCACTGTAAAATCTATTAGCTTTTCTCCCTTTTGGGGTCTGCGTATGCCGTCCTGTACATCCTCCCCCGGCTCCAATACGCCCTTTACCGATATCGCGAGAATGAGCAGCAGAAATGCCGTTCCGGTAAGCAGCAGCTTTTTTCTTCTCGCAGTAATAAACTTTTTCCGGCTTTCCTGCACGCTCTCCAGCGGGCTTAGTAATTCCAGCATGCCTCCAATACCTCTGTCCATCTCCTGCCTCCTCTGCTTTTCTTTCTCATACTTTTATTCGGGTAATACGCTCCATCTGCCACGCAAAAAACAGATATGCCAGAAGCACTGCCGTCATCATGATTTTTCCGCCCGCCCCCACATACAGCACATCCAAAAAACCGGGCGAACAGAGCCTGAAATAGAGTAATATCCCCGGAGGAATCAGGCGCATGATACGACATTCCAGCTGCTTTGCAGTCAAAATCGTGTGAATCTCCCGCTCCATTTCCGTCTTGTCGGCTATCACCGCCGCCGCCGACCTCACGAGCTCTATCAGATTGCCGCCGCTTTTTTGTGCGGTTGCGTATAACCGGGCAAAGCTCTGCGCATCCTCTATGCCGCTTTCCGCCGCAAAATGCTCCAATGCCACCGCCGCCGGGACTGCATTTGCAATCTCCCTGCTCACCCTGCCCAGCTCCTGACGAATCCACGAATCCTCCGGGTAAATACACTGCAAATCCCTGTTCGCCGCAGCAATCGCATTTTCCATGGCATACCCTGCCTCCAGAGCAGTTCCCAGACTGGTCAATGCGTCCTTAAACTGTGCCAGGTACTCTGCGCGCAGCTCCCGAAGCTTGCTGCCTTTTATTTTCCGAACATAGAACGGAAGACCAAGCAGCAAAATAAAGCCATACCTCCAGTCGTCATATAAAAGCACTGCTGCGGCAAAACACGCAGCCGAATAACATGCCAGTCTGCCGAATGTGTCCTTGTTCAGCCCTGCTTTTTTCCCTTTTTTTCTTTCCTTTTTTTCATATTCCTTCAAGCAACCACCTGCTTTTCGCTTACCATACCTGTCCGAATTACTCCTTCCGGACTGCTTTTCTCATGCTATCCCGTTCTGCCTGCACCAATTCCGGCTCTTATCAGCTTTCTGCAGCATATCAGTCCCGGTTCACACCGTTTCAGCTCTCCGATGACAGTACCATCCTCCCTCTCCCCCTCCTCCTCAAACCGAAACAGTGTGTTCATCTCAATCTCACCGTCCACACAATCCAGCACCTCTGCAATCTCCAGCACTCTCCGCGATTTATCCCGCAGTCTCCCGAGCTGAATCACCACATCGATTGCGGAAGCAATCTGCTTGCGTACTGCGAGCAAAGGAATATCCGTGCCCAGCAGTACCATCGTTTCCAGGCGCGAGAGCATATCCGCAGGTGAATTGGCATGTCCGGTGCTCATGCCGTTATGTCCTGTGTTGAGCGCCTGCAGCATGTCAATCGCTGCCGCATCTCGCACCTCCCCGACAATAATCCGGTCCGGCCGCATCCGCAGAGATGACTTGATTAAGTCACGGATTGAGATTTCATTTTTCCCCTCTGTGTTTGCATTTCTCATCTCCAGCCTGACCAGATTAGGAATGCTTCTTATCTGCAATTCCGCAGAATCCTCAATGGTGATAATCCTTTCATCCTTAGGAATATCATTGGACAATGCATTTAAAAATGTGGTTTTTCCCGAGCCGGTTCCGCCCGAAATGAAAATATTGTATCCCGCAATCACTAAATCCTTCAGGAAATCCGCCGCCTCCTGCGTCAACGACCCTAATTGCACCAGACGCTCCATATCCATCGGGCTTTCCGGAAACTTACGGATAGTTACCACCGGTCCCTCCAGCGCCACGGGAGGCAGCACGATATTGACTCGTGAGCCGTCCGCCAGCCTCGCATCCACAATCGGATTGGATTCGTTAATCATGCGGTTTGCCCCCGCTACAATCTGCTGCACCACCTCCTCGAGCTTCTGCCTGGAATCAAAGCATTTCTCCCATCTGCGTATCCGTCCGTCCTGCTCGATGAATATCTGCTTTTCCCCGTTCACCATAATCTCGGAAATACTTGAATCCTCCACCAGCTCCTGCAGTACATCCAGCCGGCGGATGGAATTAAAAATGTCCGTCCGAAGCCTCATCCGGTCCCGGATACTCAAATATCTCCCCTGCAGCTTCTTTCGGATTCCCTCATCAATCAACCCCAGCAATTCCTCATCCGAGAGATCCCTCGACAGGTCGACCGTCCGCATAACATACTCCTGCAGTTCCTTTTTTTCTTCACTCCCCGCCGCCTCCGGCTCCTTTTCATCCGTCTGCATCTGCTCACATCCTCCCATATAGTTTTTCAAGCAGCTCCTCCAGCATATTTTCGCCGGGCTCCTGTCGAATCAGCTTCTTCTCCACCCCTGCATCCCGAAACAGCTCCTGCCGCAAAAACTCATTCTCTCTTGATACCGCGTCCGCCTCCCGCCCGGCAAGCAATACAATCCTGCCCGCCGCCTCCATGCAGCCTGCCGCCGCATCGGTGGGCGCACCGGCATCCACCACGATTTCCTCATATTTTCCGGTGTCGCGGATACCGTCCAAAAGCGTTCGGATTTCCGCCGCAGAACACTCGGATATGTCCGCCCAATGCGCCACGCCGTACAGGCATTCCATATGCTCCTGCTTTTTAATCAATCCGGGTAATGCATGCTGAATTTGCGTTGAATTTGCTTTTAACAGATAGATGATTTCCGATAATGCAGTGACGGGGTCTTCCCGCGCCCCCGGTTTGTCGAATGCATCCAGAGACAGATAAAATACAGATTTCTTTTTTGCTCTTTGCTTCGCAAGAGCGTATGCCAAAGCTGCCGTCCTGCAACCCGTTGGAGAAAAAAACGCGACCAGGCTGTTATCCTGACAAGTGGCGGTTTCCACACCGGTATCCACTTCTTCAAAATACCCCAGAAGCTCTTCGAGTATTTCCTGTGCTGATTGAAATTTGAAAATAACAGGCGGCCCGGCAGACTCTCTGACACAGCCCTTTCCCGCCAGAAGCACGGTTTTGCACGCGGGCTTTGTCAGCATCTGCCGGTACATTGCCTCCTCACAGAGCAGCAGCCCGTGCGGGTGCTTCTGTTCGTACCGACGGTAACACTCCTCATTGGTAAACACCGCCGCTGTAAAACCCTGAAACTCTTTCTGCCCCTGAAAATAGAGCAGCAGTCTTGACGCATACCTCTCCTCGCCATCCAGTATGGCAAGCGACTTTTCCATCGCACCAGCTCCTTTCGTGTTTCGGTAGCGCCATGATATGCAATTTTGTTTTTCCTGTCAAGGCATTTCGCCATATTCCCGGCATTTTCGGAGCTTTGCCCGAAAATGGAAGCCTCTCTTTATACACCATTACATAAATTCACTTTTGCTTTAACACAAATATGTCATGTGCTTTTTCACAAAAACATGTCTCATTTTTCTACATCTCAATTACAATTTTTTTCATAAGCGGTATAAGCCTGTAATTTTCTCCCATAATTATGAATAAAATAAAGCAAATCAGAAAGGAGTCCTGCTATGTCACTGTTTCATAAAAATAAAGAGAATACGCATCCCCGGGAGGGTCTGTCAAACAGGAAGCAGCGCTTTCGAATGAACAAAAAAAGTCCGGACAACTCTGCATTGCTCGCAGAGATTGCCAGGACCAA
>CAMALD010000006.1 GCA_945836355.1 uncultured Lachnospiraceae bacterium
TATTATCGCACTTTTCTGCCCGTTTTTCAAGGAAATTTTCTCTTTCTTGAGTTTTCTCTTGAACACAAAAGAGGCCGTCGCATCAGCGGCAGCCCCCTACAGTCTTGCACTCAATAATTTTTGTGTATATTCATGCTGCGGATTTTCGAACACCTGCGCCGTGTCCCCGCTCTCTACAATCTCTCCCTGATACATGACAAACACCCTGTCACAAATGCGGTGAATGACATTCATATCATGTGAAATAAACAGATAGGTCAGGTCAAATTCCTTTTGGAGCTCTACGAGCAAAATCAATATCTGCTCCTGCACCGTGACATCCAGCGCTGATACCGGCTCGTCCAGCAGGATGAATTTGCGCTTGAGCATGATTGCCATAGCAATCGCCACCCTCTGCCGCTGCCCTCCCGAAAGCGTACCCGGATATCGGTCATAGTATTCCTCGCCAAGTCCGACCTTCACAAGCATTTCGCATACTGCCTGACGCCGCTCCTCCTTTGTGCCGATTTTATGCAGCCGCAGCGGCTCTGTCAGAAGCCAGCCGATGGTCTTGGCCGGATTCAGGCTCGCATAAGGGTCTTGAAATACCATCTGAGGATGCTCACACGCAAGCTCCACGCTTCCCTCTGTAATCGGATTTAAGCCTGCCAGCGCCTTTGCCAGAGTAGACTTTCCACAGCCCGACTCACCTACCACGCCGACAATCTCACCTTCGTAGAGGTCAAAATTGACTTTCTTAACCACCTCTTTGCGATACTTTTCCGAAATACAGCTTCGCAATTTATCCCGGAGAGCAGATTTCCTGCCGTGAGTCTCTTTCTGCTTTTGTCCCGGCGGCACCTGCTTTGTCCCGTCAGCTCCCGCCTGCCCCTTTCCGGCTGACTCCGCTGCGCCCTTCCTGCGCTTCTCGTCATAAAATACCGAGAAATCCTGCGCATGCACCAGCACCTTTTGATTTTGCCTGCCATGCTCTCTTTGCAGCACACTGCCCTTACCGAGCGCCGCAGCAAGCAGACGCTTTGTATACTCTTCCTGCGGATGCTCGAACAATTCTTCCACCGCTCCTTGCTCTACCACTTCGCCGTTGTACATCACCACCGCTCTGCTGCACACACTGCGGATAACGCCAAGGTCGTGTGAAATCAGAATGATAGCTGTGCCGTACTCTTCCTGAAACTGTTTGAGCAGCTTCAGAATCTTGTCTTGAATCGTCACATCCAGCGCCGTTGTCGGTTCATCTGCGATTAAAAGCCGCGGCTTGAGAATCATTGCCATCGCAATCATCACGCGCTGGCGCATCCCTCCCGAAAGCTCATGCGGATACTTGTTATATAGGCTCTGCGCATCCTCAAGTCCCGCTTTCTCCAGCATTGCCAGCACTCTGCCCCTGCGTTCTTCCTTCGGGCAGTCGCTGTGCAGCTCCAACATCTCCTCCACCTGATTTCCGATTGTCATGACCGGATTCAGGGAAGTCATCGGCTCCTGAAATATCATGGAAATATCGTCGCCGCGCACCTCGTTGAGCTGTTCCTCAGAGAGCTTCTGCAGCTCGATGTTTTCGTTTGCACTGTCATTTTTCAAACCGCCCGGCTGGTAAAAGCGAATGCTGCCTTCCACTACTCTGCCACCGTTGCCCAGCAGACCGAGCGTGGCGAGCATGCTCACGCTTTTTCCCGAGCCGGATTCCCCAACGATACCAAGCGCCTCGCCCTGGTCCACATACAGAGAGACCCCGTGCGTGACAACCTTCATCCTGCGGCCCTTTTGAGGGAATCCGACACTAACTTTATCCAGTTCCAGCAAATGACTCTGTTTATCCACGAAATCCCTCCTTTTCTCCATGTTTATCCACATCTTCGGGTCAGCAGCAACCTGCCCACATCTGTCCGGCGTGCTTCCTTCCACCCGGATTTATGCAGCGCTCCCTTTGATATTTTCACTAATCAGGCTGAACCCCAAAACAGTCAGGACAATCATCATACCCGGTGCCATCGCGAACCACGGGGCACGCAGCAGGTAAGCCTGCGCCTCCGACAGCATCCGTCCCAGGCTCGGGTCTGGCGGCTGCACGCCAAGGGAAAGATAACTCATGCCCGCCTCGGCAAGAATCGCATTATTCAGACCGATTGTGATGCTCGAGAGCAAAATCGGTTTGGTGTTCGGCAGGATATGCACAAACATAATGCGGAAATCACCGGCTCCGAGCAGCTTCGCATTCCGCACATAATCCAGTTCCTTCTGCACGATAAATTCGCTGCGCACAACTCTGGCAAAGCTCGGAATAAATATAATGCCAAGCGCAATCACGATATTATATTTGCCCGTCCCGATCACGCTGACAAATACCAGTGCCAGCAAAATACTCGGAAATGAAGTGAGCGTATCGTTTAAGCGCATTAAAAGCTCATCCACAATCCCGCCGTAATATCCGGTCAGCGCACCAATGACTGTTCCGCACACCAGACCGATCAGCACCGTCACAATGCTAATCAGAAAGGTCGTTCCCGCACCTTCCATGACGCGGCTCAAAATATCTCTTCCCATGTAATCCGTTCCAAACGGATGCGTCAGGCTAGGCGGCTTATTCTTCAGAGCGGCACTCATCTGGGTCGGGTTATAGGGAGTCCAGAACAGCCCCACAACAACAAAGAGAAGGACTATGGACACCAGCACAATGCCCACAATCAGGCTCCGGTTTTTCTTGATGCTTCTTTTTTGCTGTGCCATTGTCTCCTCCTTTCCTCTTAACCTAAATCAATCCTGCAGCTTCACCCGCGGGTCAACCTTCTGGTACAAAAGATCCACAATAAAATTTACAATCAATACTACCGAGGCAATATAAACCACAATTGCCTCCACAACCGGATAATCCCTGTTGGAAATCGCCGAAATCAGCAATCTGCCGACTCCCGGAAGATTAAACACCTGCTCGATGACAATACTGCCTGCGAGCACATCCGCAATCACCATTCCCATAAAGGTGATGACCGGAATCAACGCATTCTTAAGTACATGGTGCCAGAGCACCCTGCGCTCACTATTGCCCTTGCTGCGCGCTGTCCTCACGTAGTCAAGCTTTAGCTCCCGCAGTACCGAGGTTTTTAAAAACTTGACCGTCATCGCTATCTTCGGCACTGCAATCGCAAATGCCGGAAAAATCATATAGTGCAGGAACTGTCCAAAATTCTCACCCGGCGCGACATAGCTTCCCGGCACAAACCATTTTAATACCAGTCCAAAAAGCAGGGTAATCAAAATGCCAAGGAAAAAGGCAGGGACCGCCATGAGGGTCTGGGTTACAAACGTGATAATGCTGTCCGCTACCCCGCCTTCCCTGTGGCTGCACAATAACCCCAGCGGTACCGACAGAACCACAATCATCAGAATGGAGATGACTGCCAGTCCCACCGTCACCGGTAGACGTGCCGCGAGCAGATCCGACACCGGTCTGCTGTACTGGTACGATGTACCGAAGTCACCCCGGATTGCGCCGCTCATAAAACAGAAAAAGCGCTCCGGCATGCTTTTGTTATATCCCAAAGCCTCCCGGAGTGCTTCAACCGCTTCTTCCTCAGCGTCCACCCCGAGCTTTGACAATGCGCCGTCCCCGGGGATCACCTGAAAGGCGATGAAGGTCAGCAGCATGATCAAAAACAATACCATAATGAGAGAAATAATCTTTTTCACATAATACCGCATGACCTTCCCCCTTTCTTTCTATTTTAAACCGACATTTCAAACACAGATTTTCTGTAACGGCTTACTTTACGAAGTACACCTTCGACATATCCTGCACGTATACCGGATAGAAGGTGTAGCCCGAAAGCTTCTTGCTGACTGCCACATAGCATGCAGGATCCTGAATATACACCGAGGCTGCATCCTTCGCCAGCAGCTCCTGAAGCTGCTTGTAGTATGCAGTCTTGGCGTCATCCTTCGTCTCTGCAACAGCAAGCGAATAAATGCGGTCAAACTCTTCGTTTACATAGTTGACAAAATTGCTGCTCGCGTTGGAACGATAACGCTTGATGACATCGCTCGGCGCCAGATTTGCATCCAGACCGATGATGGTGGACTGGTACTCTCTGCCGCGGTATACATCGGACAGCCAGGATGCCCACTCAATCAGCTTAATCTCTGCGCGAATACCGACTGCCTTAAGCTGCTCCACAATTACCTGTGCAGTATCAACATGGAACTGGTAGTTGCTCGGCACTGTAATGGTCATTGAAAATCCATCCGGATAACCTGCCTCCTTCAGCAGTGCCTTTGCTTTCTCAACATCGTACGGATACGTATTGGTTACTTCATCGTTAAAATACTTTGCAAAGCCCGCAAACATGTTGGAACCGATGATAGTACCCTTACCGTCCGCCACGATATCCAGAATCTCCTGACGGTTGATGGCATGGCACATTGCCCGACGCACACGGATGTCGTCAAACGGTTTCTGAGCATTGTTCAGGAACAATGCCTGCACCAGATTCATGGTACCGACCTCAATGTTAAAGTCCTCCGTAAGCTGGCTTGCCTGCTCGCTGGTCAGATATGGGAAAATATCAATTCCTCCCGCAAGCAGCTCCAAAAATGCCGCATCGGTATCTGCAGAAATCTTGAATGTAACCCGGTCCAGATACGGGGCCGTCCCATAATAGTCCGCATTCTTTTCGATTACAAAGCTCTGCAGTGGTGTGTAGGATACAAATTTAAACGGTCCGGTGCCGACCGGCGCATCCGCCTGCTTATCATAATCCTTCGGAATGATTGCACAGGTCAGATAACCTAAAAGCTCCGTATTTGCTTCAGACAATGTCAGGGTTACTGTGGGATTACCGGATGCATCTGTCGATGCGGTGATATCAGAAATGCCGGAAAGCGCTGATGACACCTTAATCTCTGGGTCCGGATTCTCTAACAGACCGGCACAGCGCTTCAATGAATATACGACATCCTCCGCTGTCACAAGCTGTCCGTTGTGGAACTTTACATTCTCACGAAGAGTGAATGTATAGGTCATTCCGTCTTCCGAAATATCAACCTTGCTTGCTACAGCCGGGACGAGGTTTCCGTCCTTGTCAGGCTTAACTACGCCTTCAAAAATGTTATATAGGACTTCATCAGTTCCTGCCGCTTGTGCTTTGTGTGGGTCAAGACTATCCAAATCCTGGGTAATTCCAACAATGATGCTGCCTCCCATCACAGGTTCGCCGGTCGCTGTGTCTGCACCATCAACGCCGCCACTCTGAGGGTTGTCTGAAGAATTTTCATTTTTGCTGCAGCCTCCCAGTACCATTACTCCAAGCACCAGCAGCAATGCCAGCAGAATCTTTCCATGCTTTTTCATACAAGCTCCTTTCTTTGTGCTCTTTGCACCTTCAGTGAACAGGCCGCCATGCGCCGATTCCGCGTCTGCACAGCGGAAAAGATTCACTTTTCATGAAATATTCTCTCATCATTATGAAATTGTATGCTGTTAAACAGCGCCTATATCATATACCTCATCGCGGGAAATTGCAAGCTTTTTTTACATGTTCCTCGATACGGTCGGCAACCAGTGCCGCCGCATGCCCGCTTTCTTTATACCCGACACTCTCATAAAACGCCCGCTTCCCGGCTTCATAATCATCCGCCCGGTAAGTGCGGATTTCCCCGGCAAGCTCCCTGCAGCTTGCTGCCTTCGGAAACGGAAGCGCTTCAAAATCAAAATACATCCCCCTCTCTTCCGCGTACTGCTGTACATCCTGTGCATATAGGAATACCGGCTTTCCCGTCACCGCAAATTCAAACATGGTATTCGAGTAATCGGTAATCAGCACGTCCGCCCGATACAAATATTCATACAAATCACGTTCTGCGCTGATATCAATAACTCCCGGCATTTCCGCAAAATTCCTGTTCGCCGCTACCAGCGGATGCAGGCGCACATAAATGTCCCACTCGCCTCCAAAGCGCTGTGCCAGCGCCGCGCGCAAAAGCCCCGCATCAAAATCAGCATAGTCCGTGTGCCCGGTGCGGTAGGTCGGCGCATACACGACAATTTTGTTTCTATGCTCAGGGGCATCCCCCGCATCCTGCTTTTCCGACGCCTGCAGCATCAGCTGGTCGTTGCGGGGACTGCCGTATTCCGCAATCTCGCAGGTCGCCCAGAAGGCTCTCCGGTACATCTCAGTACAAAAGGTACTGTTAGAGACAAACAGGTCGGTAGCCGCCGAATCCCTGCGCGCTCTGCGGATATACTCCGCTCCCAGTGCAGCCTCACAGTCTCCCTCTATTTTTTTCAGTGCAATTCCGCCGTGCCAGAGCTGGATATAATACTGCCCTTTCCTCTTGTGGATATATGACTCCTTGCGATTGCAGTCCACCCATACCCCGGCTCTTGCAAGGGCAAGCACTGCGTGCACGGAATTACTCCGGTATACCTTCATTGAGGTTCCCTCCGGCACCTGCTTCGGATGATTTGTCACAAACACCGGCTGACATACACCCGGCTCTCTTTTTAGCAGCTCCTCTGCCACATACCGGGTATTGTCCCCATAGCCCCAAACGCTGCAGAGCACGACAAGCCTCGGATTCACCGGGAGCAGCCTCGCCACGTAAAAAAGCGCAGAAATCCCGAGATACCGCGCTTTTTTGTATAATGTTATCATGAATTCCGGCATGAGTTTTTTGATTGTTTCCCTCATATTTTCTCCATCGCTTCCTTACAAATTACAGCTTCTGCACAATCTCGGCAAACTGTTTTGCACTGTGCTGCCAGCTCAGACCCTTCATATAGGCATGTGCTGTCTGTAATTGCTTTTCTATGTTTTCCGGCTGCCGCATCAGCTCCATCAGCTTTTGAGCGAGTTCCTTCCCCGAAAAGCCCACCAGCGTCGCACTTCCCTCCGGGAAGAAGTCTCGGAAGGTGCCGTCCTCAAATTCGATGACCGGCAGACCGGTTGATAACATCTCATACGGCACCAGCGAAATGTTGCTCATGGATGCCACCATCCCAAAATCAGAGCTACAGTACAGCTCACGCAGCTCCTGCTTCCCGAGCATGCCCAGATTTTCGCCGCCCGGCGCATGAAAACTGCCCGCTTCGCCAAAATAGCTGACCTTGAGTGTGATTCCTTCGTTCTTCAGGCTCGTCGCAGCCTCCTGCAGCATGTGCGGAATCACGCAAGGAAGACGCTTTCCGTAAAACTTCAGATATACTGCCAGCTTCAGCTCCTTCTTCTCACGATACGCCGCATAATCTCGTTCTGCCGGCGCATACTCCTTCGCCTCATACGGAAAATCAATCACATCCACCGGCGAGACCGGGCGGCATTCGCGCTCAATCATCATTTTGTTCCAAGCGCCCAGGCTGACCATGTGCAGCCCCTGCTCATAGGTCTTTTTCGCCAGAAGAAACCGTTCTCCGAAGCTGTAAAAATACGGTTCATAATCCTGCACAAAATACATTCGATAACCCTGCAGACGCTTGACAAAGGACACTGTATCCCACGAGGATGCAACCACGATATCTGCTCCCCGCTTTTTGCCGGATATTATCTGCTGCAGCTCATCCTTCGTAAAAAGCTTTCCTTCGTAGTCTGACAGATTGGCAGACGCACAGATTTCCATATCCTTTTTGCTCTGCGGTTTGTATACCGCATACCCTACCTGAAACCCCAGTCTGCTTAAGGCGGTACCCAGGCGCAGAATCGAAGTCTGCCCTCCGTGAAAACGCACCATCCGCGTGATTACAAACAGAATCGTCCTCCTGTGCTCCGGCACTTCATTCTGCACGGTCTGGGCAGAATAATACTTCAAAGCCTCCTCAACGCGGAATCTCTCGACCTTAGCCGATACATTGTGAATCATGCTCAGCAGTATTCTTTTTATCTCCCGTTTTATCACACCCATGCTTCCTCCGCAGCTCTTTTCTGCCGTTGCCGGCGTTCCGCTTGTTATTTTGTGACCGGTGTCTCAGTTATCATTCTTGATGGCCTCCTCATAGAGGGTGGATACCGTCTCCACATCCCCCTGCGCAATCAGACGCCCTTTTTCCAGTATGACGGCTCGGTCGCACAAGGAACGCACCTGCCCTATGGAATGAGACACAAAGAGCACCGTAATCCCTTTTTCAAACATATCCTTAATCTTTTTCTCACTCTTTTTCTTAAACTTGGCATCTCCGACCGAAAGCACCTCATCCAGAATCAGGATTTCCGGTTCCACAATCGTTGCAATCGAAAAACCCAGACGTGCCTTCATTCCGGAGGAGTAATTCTTGAGCGGAACATTGATAAAGTCACCAAGCTCGGAAAACTCGACAATCTCATCGTACTTCTCCTTCAAAAACTCCTTCGGATAGCCCAGCATCGCACCATACAGATATATATTCTCTGCTCCGGTGTACTGCGCGTCAAAGCCTGCCCCGAGCTCCAGCAGCGGCACGATGCTTCCGTTCCGCACAACCTTCCCCTCGGTCGGCTTTAACACCCCTGCAATAATCTTGAGCAGCGTGCTCTTGCCTGCACCGTTCAGCCCCAGTATGCCGAGCCGCTCTCCCTTTTTCACCTGGAACGAAATATCCTTCAGTGCCCAGAATTCATGGTAACGCAGCTCGCGTCGCACCAGCTTAATTGCATAATCCTTCAGGCTGTCCACGCGCTCGTTTGCCAGTCGAAACAATATTCCCACATTTTCTATCGATAACATTGTGTCCTTACTCACGAGAAACCTCTTTCCGTCCACATTTGTGGATATCCATTCATTCGCGTATCCGCTGAGGCCAAAATACCTCCCGACCTCATATTAAATATATAGTACAAAGCGATCCTGCTTCTTATAGAAGATATATACACCGACCGTCAAAACAGCCAGACTGAACACGATCGGATAAACCGTGTAAAAAAGCTCCGACGGCTGACCGTAGATGGCGTGACGGAAATTCGCAATCACCGAATACAGCGGATTATAGCGAATGAGCACTCCATACTTGGAATCAAGCAGGTTTTCTGCCGGATAAAAAATCGCGGACATATACATGATAAGCATGGTCGCAACGTTCCACAGATACTCAAGGTCGCGAAAAAAGACATCCAGCACGGAGAGCAGCAGCCCGATTGCCACCGTCATGATAAATAGAGTAATCAGCGGCAAAAACACACCGAGCAGGTGCCGGGTCGGCTTCATGCCCTGCGCCCCCGCCACCAGCACCAGCACTACCAGCGAAAGCAAAAAAGTGATAAAGCTGGACATGACGGCGGCCAACGGATACATGTACTTCGGCACATATACCTTGCGGATCATTCCCGCATTTCTGCGTATGGACTTTAATGCAAGCTTCGTCCCACCCGAAAAGAAGGTATACAGCAGACGTCCCGTCAAAATATACACCGAAAAATGAGGTGTCTTTTTTTCCATGATGGTTCCGAAGACAATGGTAAGCACAATCATGGTAAGCAACGGTTCCAACAGCGTCCAGACAAATCCCAGGATGGAGTTTCGGTACTTCAGCTTGACATCCTTCTTGGTTAGCTCAAGCAACAAAAAACGGTACTTTTTGAAATTTTCTATAAATGACTTCATTTTGGTTCCTATTCTCCTGCGATGCCGTCCTGCCGGCAGCTTTTACAGGAATACGATGATTATTTCTGCAGCAGCCTGTTCAATGCACTGAATAGCGCACGGAAGGATGCCCGCGTGATATTGGAGCTGACGCCCACGCCAAAGGTAGTCTCCCCGGTATCATTGTCCATCAGATGGATGTATGCAGCAGCCTGTGCCGTGGAGCCCTCCTGCAATGCATGCTCATTGTAATCGAGCACTCTGAGCCTGCGCCCCGTCTCAACAGCAAGACCGCGCTTCAACGCATCAATCGGGCCGTTTCCGATAGAGGCAAAGCTTCGCTCCTCTCCCTTGTAAGTATAATCAATTGTCAGTTTGGTGTCATAATCTCCTTCACCAGCCGGAAGCTCCTCCATCAGACTCCTTCGGAAATGATAAGGCTCCTTCCGGTCCAGATAGCAGCGCTTAAACTCTGCCATAATCTGCTCCGGTCCGACCTCTCCCTGTTTTTCTGTGATTGCCTGAACCACATCGGCGAACTCCTTATGCATGCCCTTCGGCAGCTTGAAACCAAAGTACGTCTCCATAATGAAGGCAACACCACCTTTTCCTGACTGGCTGTTAATGCGCACAATCGGCTCATACATTCTGCCGATATCAGACGGGTCAATCGGCAGATACGGCACCTGCCAGATTTCACTGTTTCGCTCCTTCATTGCCTTGACACCCTTATTGATTGCATCCTGATGAGAGCCTGAAAATGCGGTAAATACCAGCTTGCCCGCATAAGGATGTCTCGCAGGAATCGGAAGCTTACAGCAGCGCTCATAAACCTCCGCGATTTCACGAATATTCTCAATATTGAGCTGTGGGTCAATGCCCTGTGAAAACATATTATACGCGATGGTCAGAATATCAACATTGCCCGTGCGCTCCCCGTTACCAAAGAGCGTGCCCTCCACTCTGTCCGCACCGGCAAGCAGGGCCAGCTCCGAAGCTGCCACACCGCAGCCGCGATCATTGTGCGGATGCACAGAGAGAATGATATTTTCACGATCCTTAAAATGCTTTGACATCCACTCAATCTGATCCGCATAAACATTCGGTGTATTCATCTCCACAGTGGACGGCAGATTAAAGATAATCTTATTTTCCGCAGAAGGCTGCCATACCTCCTGCACGGCAGAACAGATTTCCAGAGCAAAGTCAAGCTCCGTGCCTGTAAAGCTCTCCGGCGAATACTCCAGGATTATCTTGCCCGGAAAATCCTTTGCGTATTCCTTGACAAGTCTGGTACCTTCCGTCGCAATCTTTATAATCTCCGGACGCTCCATGTGGAACACCACATCCCTCTGAAGGGTTGAGGTGGAATTGTAAATATGCACCACCGCACGCTTCACGCCTTCAATCGCCTCAAAGGTGCGCTTAATCAGATGCTCTCTGCACTGCGTGAGCACCTGCACCGTCACATCATCCGGAATCATTTTGCGGTCAACCAGCTGGCGCAGGAAATCATACTCAATCTGCGATGCTGACGGAAAACCGATTTCAATCTCCTTAAATCCGAGCTTCACCAGCATATTAAAAAACTCGATTTTTTCCTCCACCACCATCGGCTCGATTAATGCCTGATTACCATCACGCAGATCAACACTACACCAGATTGGAGCCTTTGTAATCTCACGGTTTGGCCATTCCCGTTCCGGATAAGCTACTACCGGATTCTTACGATATCTTTTATAATTCAACATATTCTCCCTCATTTCCGCACTCTGTCGCGCTCCTTTTATTCTTCTCCTTCATTCATGCCCTCTGCGGCATCCGGCAGTTTGACCTCCACATCACTTCCCCTGGTTGTCTTTGCTTCCACAATCTCAATTCCTATGGTGCCTGTACGGACCGTCACGCTCTGCTGCGTATCCGAATATACCGAGACATAATAGCTGCCCGGCTCATAATCCGACACATCAATATACATCCTCAAATCAGCGGCGGTCAGTGTTTTCAAAATCTCCTCACTGCCCATCACCTTGATGCTGATATCATTCTTGGTCGTAAAGATGAGGTCATATCCCTCCTGTAAGCCCCTGACCTCAATATCCGTGCTGCCCACACTGATATTCTCTGTCGGCATCTTCTCGATATATGCCTTTACCATCACATACTTTTCCTCATCGACCAGCACAAAATCACCGGCATAATACTCATTCAGGTAGTTTTCAATATTGACCTTTGCCTCCACATTCTCACTCTGCATGGCAATATCAAACGGAATGGTTATCGATTCTATATATCTTAGCCTATCGGCCGTACCGGCAATCGTAATCTCCGTCGGTACATGCTGTGTCCCGACACACTCATAGCCGTAGCCAGGTGTTCCCTGCGTCTCAATCAGGAGCGGAATGGTCTTTACCGGCAATACCGTCACTTCGATTTCGACCTCATCCACCTCGAAATCCAGCGCCGAATTTTCCAGCTGATAGCCGTTTTTGTCATATACACTTAAGCCCGAGGTCTGTGAAAAGCTCTGTGTCGCCCGTGTTGAGTCAACCGATACTACTACCTTGGCAATGCGTTCAATCTGTTTTTTCGAACCTGAAATCTGCAGTATGTTCGGTCGTACGACCTGATCCGTCACATAATAGCCCGGCGCAGCTTCCCCTAACATCTCTATATCCACGCGAAAGGCCTCGCTCACGTAATCCTCGAGGGTCAGCAGCATCATTTCCGGGCTCTTTGACTCAATCGAGATATCTTCGTTGACAAAACTGCTTGTATCGCTGACCTTCACCTGAATCGGCACTGCGTATACCAGCGACATCTGCCTGAAATCCGCTGTCACATCAAAATCAGCCATCGTCAGGCTGTTTGCCACCGAACGCGGCGCTCTCACACGGATATCAACGGTTCTCCCGCTCTCAATGTCACTGATCTTCCCCTGCTCCTGCAGTGCTGTCTCATTGACCACCGTAACCGGAATCTCCCTGATGGTTATCGTCGTGTAGGGATCTTCCATATTCATGATTGCCATCCACACCATAAAGGCGCTGATCAGCGACACAATCTTCCACCCGAAATTATGCAGCAGGCGGTGGTAAAGCTTTGACATGCACTCCTTCAGAATACGTAATATACTGCTTGCACCCTCTTTATTCTGCTTTTCCGAATTTCTCTCATCTTCCCACATGATTCCGTCTCCGCACTATCATTTCTATATCATCTTCCGTCTGCCGTCTTTCGCTTTTTTCCAAGCATAAAATGTCCTTTTTTCTTTTCCGGCACCGCAATCAGCGCCATCAGCTTTTCCCTAAGGGTGTCACCGCTGATACCGCGAATAATCTCGCCGCCTTTCGCGATGGAGACCTTTCCGGTCTGCTCCGACACAATAATTGTAAAGCTGTCCGTCTCCTCACTGATTCCCACCGCCGCGCGATGTCTGGTACCCATTTCCTTGCTCAGCTGCATATTGTGCGACAACGGCAGATAGCAGGTTGCAGCCATAATCTTTCTGCCCCGGATAATGATTGCCCCGTCATGAAGAGGTTTGTTTTCCTCAAAAATGCTAATCAGAAGACCGGAGGATATATCCGCATCCAGAATGATTCCGGTATCGATGTATTTCTGCATGTCAATCTGCTGTTCAATGACAATCAGGGCGCCCGTTTTCTCCTTTGCCATAGCATACACGCCACGCACCAGTTCGTCAATGTCCTTTTCATTCAGTGTACTCTTATCTGCCGTACTGCTTCCAAAAAACATCGGGATAAGCTCACGCTGTCCCAGTTGTTCGAGCACCTTGCGCAGCTCCGGCTGAAAGATAATGATAATGGCAGTAATTCCCACACCCACCGCGTTGACAAAAATCCACAGGATTGCCTGCAGATGAAAAATGGATGCCAGCAGCCAGAATAAGAGCAAAAACACCAGTCCCTTTAATACCGCCCACGCATTTGTCGTTTTAATCCACCGCAGGAAATAGTAGATAATCACTGCAATAATCAGAATTTCAATCAAATCCGTCATATGAAGCTTTGCCAGACGCACGATATATTCATCAAAAAATGCTTTGATCACTTCCATAACCTTACCCGCTCCGTTTTTCTATTATTTCCCTTCCTGCTCAAGGCTCTGTTCTTTATCCCTCTGCTCTGTGCGGTGTGCCCGCTCATCCATACGCATCAGGTCATCCTCGTTCAGATATTCTGTCTCCTCGCCCCTCTCGTAGGCTTTTGCATTCCTCTTTTCTGCCTCATAAGCATCCAGTTCATCCCTGCCCTTTTGCCCGTGAGACATAACCGCAGAGCTCAGATCCTCTCTCAATCTGCGGAACTGAGCCGGAATAAATGCCCTGCTTCCTGTCTGGCGATGTACCTGACTGCCCGCCTTGGAGCCGTTTTTCGGCCGGAAAATCACCTCGCCGGTCTCTTCATCCAGAATCTCCTCGTAATCGTCCTCGTCTTCATCCTCAACCAGAGAGCTCTTCTCATTAATATGCTTAATCTTACGATCCTGCAACCCAATCTCAATTTTCGGCACTGCCTTCACGTAATAGTAGTAGTCATCGTCCTCAAACTGTACGTTCTCCACCGCGGTATAATCAAATACCCGCATAAAGAACAATACAATAAATGCAAGCACTACCGACAGCAGGGTTCCCAGAATCATTCTGCCGATTTCTCCTGCCACCTCAAATTTCAAATCACAAATCAGGAAACCGAACACGTTGACCACCGCACCTGCAAGCACCGCAATCTCGGACGCATACTCCATCTTCAATCTGCGAACAGTATACACCGTGATGATGACCAGCGCAAATACCAGGGCAACCACCAGAATCTCCTTATGGTTGACAATGTCCTCATACACTTCGGTATACAGCGGAAGGACATCATCCATAGTCAGCGAGGTGTTGGCAATCGTGTGTTTCTTGATAATGTCAAACATATAGTATACAACCACACCACAGGCAGACGGCAGCATCGTTATCGGATTTGCCATCAAGCCAAGCAGAATCGGAACCAGATACGGAACATTAATCGTATATAAAATCGGTATGGCAACAACCGCATAGCCATACTGCGGCGTAAAGCGCAGAAAAAAGCAATACAGTATTATAAAAACTACAAATACAATCAGCGCCATCAGCTTTGACACCGCCCAAACATGCAGTATCGAAAATATCATTGCAAATAGCACCAGAATGGACGGCGGCGTAAAAGCGCACAGCAGAGAAACCAGCAGGACCACTACCGTCTTCTCCAGGCGAGCTTCATAAGCCAGTGCCGAATTAATCATACGCAGCGTCACAAATGCCAGCACAAATTTGCAGATTGGATCCACAATCATCTGAAATTTCTGATAATATGCTCTCAATAGCGATCTCAATTCCAAAATTTTAATCATACAAACCTCCATTTATGAACATCCGCGGCGAATCACTGCTCCTGCCCGTCATCGGACTCACTCTGCAATGCTTCTTCTTCGCGATAAATCTTTCTCATCACCTTGAGCATTCGGAAATACTTTGTCAGCTTTCCGCGTGACAGATCGTACTTAATGGAATATCCAATGATTGTGCCTACAATATATATCGTAAGCAGTATGATATAGCCTACCAAAACCGTAATCCCGATTGCATGATAGTCCAGAGTCACCGCCTGCGCAATCAGATATTCCGACTTGTACAGTACAACCAGCGCAAGTACCAGCAGATACCCGAAGGTCACTGCCAGTATTGTTTTTAATATCTGGAAACGCACATAGTCCGACTTATAATATTTACTCAGCCTGATATCTTCCTTTCCCGATCCCTCTTCATAGATTGCAAGCTTCGTCATCAATCTGGTTTTTCGTATATTCAGCATGGCATCCTCACATTCCGGCACATCTCTGCCCTATATATTGTCAACCTTTTTTCTGTAAACTATACCATTTTGGAAAAAAGTGCCTTCTTCATCAATCGACCGACTGTTTTTAGCAGTTCTATTCATGCACATCCGGAAGTGCAATCGCGTCCGCAAACGACATCGGTCTGCCCCACGCATAACCCTGTATGTAATCGCAGCCGTGGCTCTTAAGCATCTCGACCTGAACCGGCTTTTCAACACCCTCGGCGATTACCTTGCAGCCCTGCAAATGGCCAATGGAAATGACCGCATTGACGAATTCCGCACTCTGGGTATCCTTCTCAATATCATCCACAAAGCTTTTGTCCACCTTCAGCAGATCGATGGAAAGCCTTGACAAATATGACAGAGAAGCGAAACCTGTCCCGAAATCATCCAGCGCGATATCAACTCCCAACTCCTTGAGCTCTCGTATATTTTCCATAGCATTTTCAAGGGACTGCACAATACAGTACTCGGTAATCTCAATCTCCAGATATTCCGGCGGGAAAACTGTCTCCTGTAAAATTTCCTTCATCATCACAGCAAACCCGTAGCGGCAGATATTCTTGGCAGATACATTGATTGACAGCTTCACCTTCCTGCCCTGCCGGATCAGCTCATAAAATTCACACAAAGCATGCCTGATTACATACTCATCAATTCTCAGGATGAGGTCTGTCTCCTCCGCCACCGGAATAAACTCCCCCGGACTGACCGTAATTCCGTCTCCGGTCTTTAATCTCAGCAGCGCCTCAAATCCGCGAAGACGGCGGCTGTTGATATCATACTGCGGCTGATATACCAGATAAAAGTAATCCTTGTCCAGACTCTCCTTTATAATACTCTCCAGCTCTGCATGACGGAGCATTTCTGTCTCCATATTGACATCAAACCGGTAAATCTTATTTTTTCCGCTTCTCTTCGCCTGATACATGGCTATATCAGCATATTTTAACAGTGCGTCCGCCTCTGTGCTGTCCGACGGATAATGAACGATGCCAACGCTGGCAGTGACATAACACTCTACCGACTGATCTTTTCCTGAGATCAGCATGCGGCTGCCGATGGAATCAACCACCTTCCGTGCCTCCCCGTTAATATCCTGCAGCTCCGGTAAAAGCAAAACAAATTCATCACCGCCCAGCCGGCTAACCACAGCATCTTTCCCACAGATTTCCAGCATTCTCTGGGATATGATGCGCAGTAACTGGTCACCGCATTTATGCCCGTAATTATCATTGACGAACTTAAAATCATCTAAATCTACATACAGCAGATAGAACGGCTTTTTTTCTTTTGTTTTCTGCGCCAGAATTCTCATCAGTCCCCTGCGGTTCTTCAGTCCGGTAAGAAAATCGGTGACAATATCCTTTTCCCTCTGAACAAGCTGTTTGCGCAGAATGATAATCGCCATCAGCATAATCAGGGTATTGGCGATACCCGGAATCGACGTCAGCTTCTTTACCATGATAATCGGTCTGAGCATGGAAATAATGGAAAAGCTCATTAATATGACGGAATTTCGAAACCCCTTTTTGTAATCGGTACACACCATGATAATGCTCAGCATTGCCATACAGGCATTAAGTACACCGTTAAAGCTGGAAAGCGGCAATGTATTGCCTCCGAACGAAACATTGACCCGGCTGCCCTTGCTGTCAAACAGAATGGTCGCAATCATCAGGCAGATATATAAAACAGTACAAAATATCAATAGAACTCTTTTTTTTCTTAAACGGGCTTTTACCACTTGTTTGTCCCCTT
>CAMALD010000007.1 GCA_945836355.1 uncultured Lachnospiraceae bacterium
TAGACCCGTTTTGTATGTTTTATTTGCACTTTATTTGGAATAAGAAAAAAATAAGTGAAAAATTTTGGCAGCAAAATGTGACATCAGCTTTTGTATCTATATGGCGTGGATTTGCATTTGAAAATGTTTGTTTTAATCATGTAGAACAGATTAAACGTTCGCTTGGAATATCCGGAGTGATAACAGAGGCTAGTGCATGGTCTAAAAAAGAAGATGATGCAGATGGAACACAGATTGATTTATTGATTTCACGAAATGACAATGTAATAAATATGTGTGAAATAAAGTATTATAGCGGAGAATTTAAAGTAAACAAAGACTACTATTTAAAATTATTAAAAAGACAAACAATCTTGGCGGAAAATGTATCTCCTAGAGTTGCTATTCATAGCACGCTCATAACAACTTTTGGTTTAATACAAAATGAGTATAGTAGTGTATTTTCTAATGCTATTGTGTTAGACGATCTTTTTAAAGAAGCGTAAAAGAGGTGGATGTACGTCTCAAAAAGTAACATTATACAATTTACTTATTTCTTGCCCTGGGGATGTCAAAGAAGAGATTATTTTGATTGAAACTGCAGTAGATGAGTTGCAGACAGAGATATTATTACAGACAAAATCAGCAAGTATATGAATGCAAATGGATATACATTGAGTCCCAAATCAAAGTAGGATTTTATGTGGCAAGTAACAAACTGTTTTTAAAGGTTGGATTTGGTGAGAAATACCGGACAGATGAGATTATAATGCTTAAGAAGGAATTGTAGATATGGAAAAGGAAGTTTACTTAGCAAATCCATGTAAGGCATCCAGTCTGCCTTTTTGGATAACGAACTGCTTTCGGATGCCGCACATGCTCCAATCGGGCACATGCGGCATCCGTCTCCGGCCATTCCTACTCATCCTCCGGAATCATCTCCAGCCATTTCCACTTCTTTCTCAGGCATTCATTCCGGCCACGCTCACGCCATCCATGCATACGGATTTCGGTCCTTCGAAGCGTTCCTCCTGCTGCAGCTCCTTTGAAAATACAAAGGTTTTCTGTGCCTCAAAAATATTGCCGTTCACGGAACCGCCCGTAACCGGTATCACCTTTTCCCCATCATACAAGAATGCCAGGCGAATCTCGCCACCGAAATGTCCGGTAAAGGTATCCATCTGGAAATCCGAGAAATTCACTACCTCAAGATACGGTGCTGCCTTCATCTCTGCCAGAGTCACACTGCCCGCCGGCATTTTCATGCTGTTATAATTTCCGGTCGGCTCGATGCCGAGATACTGAGCAAAACGGTTGCCGCCATGTATGAGCTGCAGCTTTCCGTCCCGCACCAGCTCGCGGTCCTTCATCGGGATTCCCTCGCTGCTGTACGGCACATCCGCTTTCAGAGTGAGATTAACCATATCCCCTGTCACCTCCGTGCCCTGCACATCGCAACCCACCGAAAACGTGGAATATTTCGGATAAATCATATAGGATTCTGCCCGATCACTGTAGTAGCCTAACAGCTCGCTCACGTAATCGCCGGAAAGAATCAGACGGTAATTGCCTGCTGCCGGTGCACTCTTTGCCTTCGCCCGCGCATAGGTCATCTCAATCGTACTCTTCGCCTTTGCGCGCAGCGCCTCCGGATTCCAATCGTTGTATGCAAAGCTTTGATAGGTCTCCACGTCCTGTCCGTCTATGCACTGTACGACAAATTCTCCCTGCGCACTCTTTCTGCTGTAAGCCACATCGACGCCGGATGAGCTGATGATGTGCTCGGTATGCTCATACGCAAAAATCTCCGCCGAATTGATAAATACCTTTTCCTGTGTATCCTCCGCGAACAGTGCCTCGGCATATCCCTGCGCAATCTGTGCCAGCGTTTTGTCCGTAAGCCCGCTCTTTACCTCCGTCATAGCCTCCTTCGTGCCATGATAGAGCTCATAATATTTGTTTTTCACAAAACCTGCGGCATAATACGCATCGGCAAGCATTGTCTCAAGCTCCTGCGGGGTCATGCTCTCCTGCACCTTGACGGTGGAAGCACCGCGGTATTTCTGCCCATCCTCCTCAAAGGTCTTGAACACCGTCACCGTGGCGGAGGTTTCATTTGTGGTGCGCTTCATATCCAACGATTTTTTAATAAAGAATAACTGCGCCGACCGGTCCTGCGCCAGATTAATGTAATAATCATCAATCCCGCACTTCGCCAGTGCCGCCAAAATCTGATCTGTCATAGTTGCTGTTCCTTTCGCTATATCTGTTGCGATTATCGCAATATTGATTCCTAATTTTTGGGGCTATCGTTTCTGTCAATTACCTATCGTTCGGCTGTTTCCGCCTTTGCAGACCTGTCCGGCCTTCCCGGATTATGCTCTGCATCAGCCCAGCCGAATTCTGGCTTTTATGTATGGACCGCCGTCCGACACCTTGACCCATTCCTTGTAGCCCTTACCGCACATGCCGCTTCCGCCAAGCTTCACCTCATCCGACACCATGCTGATGGATTTCAACAGATCCGGCACATACCCGGTGAGTACAATCGGCGAACAGATTCTGCCCGTCAGCTTGCCGTCCTTAATCTCACGCGCAATGCTGACCATGCACTGAATCCCCCAGTTTTTCGGATCCTCCATGCCGCTGGATGCCTCCTCGAGCAAGAATCCGTAGGAAATGGAGGCAATCATATCCTCTACCTTGTCCTTGCCTGCCTCAAAGAAGGTATTGGTCATACGGGTGTATGCCTTTCTCGAATAGCTCTCGCGGCGCCCGTTTCCGGTCGGCTGAGTACCCAGATGCATCGCAGACTGCGCATCGCTGATGCCTGCCTTTAAGATACCGTGATCAATCACAAGCGTATCCTGCGCAAGCACTCCCTCATCATCAAAGAAATACGATGCCACCTCGCGTGCCGCCAAAGCGCCGTCATGCATATTCACCAGCTCGGATGCCACCTGTTTTCCCACAAACTGCTTTGCCAGCGCGCGATCCTTCACGAACATATCCATCTCCACGCCGTGCCCGAATGCCTCGTGTACAATCATACCCGTCACACCCGGCTCACAGATGCAGTCATACTCTCCCGGCACCATCGGCTCGCTCTCCAAAAGGTCAAGCGCCGTCTGAGCCACCTTATTCACATTGTCGCTCATTTCCTTCAAAATCTCGACTCCGCCGAGATTGGAAAATCCGCGGTAGCTGTCCTTTACTTCTTCGCCGCGTGTTGCCATTGCCACAATTCCACCGCAGGTCCACAACACATTCTGCTCCATGTCACGATTCTTTGACAAAAAGAGCTTGCTGTATTTCTGATAGCTGGCAAATGCGCGGCAATCTAAGATTTTGTCGCTGTATGCACGTCCTGCCTCGCTGAGCTTCGTCAGCTCACCCATAATCGACTCGTCCCCATATTCCTTCGGGTCTATCTCATAATCGGTACTGTCCGAAAATACCATCGGCTCATCCGCAAGCATCGCGTAACAGCTCTTCTTCACGCCCTCCGGCAGCTTATCGGAAAGCGGCATCAGATCCTCGCGGATATGTACGGCGATTTCCTCGATGGTATCCTCTGAAATCTCATTGAAGGAATACTCCGCATAACTGCTTCCATCGAACACCTTCACTACAAAGCCGCGCTCCGGCTTCATCGAAATGCCCGAGCTTGTCTTGGACACACTGTAGTTCTTTGTCACGGAATCCTGCGCCAGAATCGACGCATACGGGTATTCCTGCAGCAGCCGGTCACGGAGCTTTACCAGCACCGGCTTAACCTTTCGTAAATATTCACTTGAATTAACCTTCATGACTTCCTCCTATTTTAGCTTAATCTTACTAAGCAGAACAAGCTTATCCCGGTTGCCTTCTATGCGAAGGCTGCCGTTTTCTATCGCTTCCTTCGCCGTTATTTTCCCCGCAGCGATTGCGATATAGGTGCTTGCATCCGCAGTCAGCAGACCATCTCTGTCTACATAATCGTATGGCTCCACGCAAACGCTCCGCTCGGCCACTTCAATGTAAAACGCACCGCTGCCTTCGCCAACGATGTTTGCCTGCACCGCAACATGCTCATAGATTTCTCTTGCATCTGCATTTTCAAGACCTTCTCTGACCTTTAATACAACCTCTTCATACGTCATAACCGCTCGCCCTCCTTACTGTTTTGTACAATTCATGAAACCCTGATTCCGGGTAATCAAATGAACCTCTTCCTTATACTATCATTATAATATCATGTGATTTCATCACATGATACACTCCGTGGGATGCGCACGATTCGGCGATGTACTTTCACTCGCGTTGCTCGTGACCGATTCGGCGCCGGTATAATGTGTTCCTTCGCACACATTATACCATATTTATACCTATATGTCATGTTAATTTATCCTTAAGTTTCTGAACTTTCTCCGCTCTCCTGCCCCTCTACTCCGTTTCCTGCACAGACCCGCGCAGGCTCTCATACAGCGCAAGGGTATCGGCATCCTCCGCCCCGCTCATGTAATATAGCGTATCCTCCGCCATAAAGGTCAGAAAATACTGATTTTCCGGATTCAAAAACACCTGACAGTCACTGCCGTAGGTTACATGAAAGCTTCCCTTATAAAGCCGGTCCATCGCCGTGCCGCTGTACTTGGAAAGTGCCGGAAGCTCAGTAATCAGCTCCAGCTTTGTGATCTCATCCACCGGAATCTCGTAATCCGTGTTCAGCTGCTCGGCTACCAGCTGCCGGTTTTCCAGACTTAGCTGAATCGGAGTAAACTCCAGCAGAATCATCCAGATACACACCACCGGCAAAAGAAGTATCATCAGTGCGGCAAATATCTCCAGCCCCTTGCCAAGCGGTGTCGCCAGATTCATCGATGTGCCTATGCCAAAGCGCGCCTCCACCATCGCATGCTTATCCTGCCTGTTGTAATACAGCATGCCCCAAATCCAGTGGTCATCATCATCCGGCAGCAGGTCTTCCTCCCGTTTCTCTTTGTACTTTCCCTCCAGCTCCTGCACCTTTTTAACAGCGATGAAAACCGCAGCCAGCAGAATCAATGAATAAAGGATGCTTCCGGTCAGAATCGTCGTGCCGACCGGCGCACCGGCTCCTAACAATACCGCACACACCAGCGTAAATAAGGTATTCATCCAGGCACAAAACAGCCAGAGATTTTTCCAGAGGTTTTTCTTTGCCCGCGCAAAATTCCGGTTAACTTCGCTGTCCGCACTGATGACCATCACCTTCTGGCGGTCCATCCAGAGCGCGACAAGATAATACAGCACGGTCATTACCGCAAAGGTATCAATGACAAAGGACAGGGCTCCGGCATAGCTTCCGCGAAAATGCAGCGTGTAGTACACCCCCGTCACAATACTTACCAATATCGGCAACAGAAACGACACCGGCCGCACCCGGCGCACCTTGCCGGCCTCCTTCAGCTCGGTGAGGCAGTTATCCGCAAATGCCTCCATCCTGTGCTGCTTTTTCCACAGCTTCAACGCTTGGTGGGAATGGATATACGGCAGCATCATAACGCCCAGAAACCCGATAAGCCAAAGCATCCATATGGTAAAACCTATCGACATGCTCGGAATCAGAAAGGTGACAAGCGGAATCCAGAACATACCGAGCAGACAGCGCTTCATTCTGCGCCTAAACAGAACCTCCTGCTCCTTCACCAGCCCAAGGAACTCCTGCCGCAGCGCTTCATCCTTCGGCGCGCGCAATCCGAAATAAATACCCTTTTTCTGCATATTCTCATCCGCGCAAAAGCTTTTGTATACGAAAAACACAATGAAAATAACCGGATACATGGTAATCAATAAAATTATATTCATCATCATAGCTTCTCCTTTTCTACGCTACACTCTCCGCTATTTCTGCCACGCGCGGCTAATCCGTCCGACCGCTCTGATATATCCTGCTGCATTCCTCCAGAAATGCCTTCTCCGAAATACCCGCCAGCTTTGCCTCCGAAATCAGCCGCCGCAGCATTTCACGGTTTTCCTGCGTCAGCTCTCCCGCATCCCGGAAGCTGCCGGCAACCTTCGCACCGTTTCTGCGGTCGGTCGTGATATAGCCCTGCAGCTTTAACAGCTGATATGCTTTGTTCACCGTCATGGAATTGATGCCGATTTCCGCAGCCAGCGCACGTACCGTCGGCAGCGCCTCACCCGGCTGCAGTCTGCCGTCCGAAATCCCCATGACAATCTGATCGCGGATCTGCTGATAAATCGGTACCTCCGAGCCATCCCTGATTGCAATAACCATCCCGCCATCTCCTTTTGTATGATTTGTATTATATATAATAATACACGCAATACAAAATGTCAAGAGAATTTCTTCTCACGAATGTCTCACGGTACCAGCCGGTGGATGTCCCGTGGAAACAGAGTGGTGCTGCGCACATTTTCAAATCCCAAAAGTCTGGCGGTAAAACGCTCAAGTCCCAGCCCGAGTCCTCCATGCGGCGGCATTCCGTATTTGTGCATCATCAGATAGCTCTCAAACAGCTCCGGATGCATCCCCCGGCGCAGCAGCTTTTCTACCTGGGCCGGATAGGAATGAATCCGCTGCCCTCCGGTAGTAATTTCAAGTCCGCGAAACAATAGGTCAAAGCTTAAGGTTTCCGAAGGATTCTCCGGATTTTCCATCGCATAAAACGGGCGCTTACTGCTTGGATAGTGGGTTACAAAGACAAATTCACTTCCGGTTTCTTTTTGCACGAGTTCACATAACAGGCGTTCCTCCTCCGGCTCAAAATCCGTGGTATCGGTTATCGGACGGTGATATGCCTGTGAAATCCATTGCTTTGCCTCCGAAAAACGAATCTGCGGTGGCTCATGAAGCTTAGGCAGCCTGCAGTTAAGCAGGGCAAGCTCCGCTGCGGAATGCTCCGTTAAATAAGCAAAGGTAAACTGCAGCATGCGGCTTTCCATTGTCATGATTTCTTCAAAGCTCTCAATGTATCCCATTTCAAAGTCCACACTTGTATATTCATTGAGATGCCGGGAGGTGTCGTGCTTTTCCGCGCGGAACACAGGCGCAATCTCAAAAACACGCTCAAATACGCCCACCATCATCTGCTTGTAAAACTGCGGGCTCTGCGCGAGGTATGCCTCCTTGTCGAAGTAAGGCAGCTTAAAGATATTGGCGCCACCCTCCGCCCCGGCTGCAACAATCTTTGGTGTGTGAATCTCTGTAAATTTTTCCGAGATCAAAAAGGCACGAAACGCCTCACAGATGACCGCCTGAATGCGAAAAACAGCTCTCTCCTTCTCGTTTCTAAGAGTGATTGGCCGGTAGTTTAACAGATTTTCCAGCGAAGTATTTACCTGCTTTTGATTGATAACAACGGGTACTGTCTCTTCCGGTACAGATAAAACGGTTACCTCCCTAAGGTGCAGCTCATAGCCGCTGCGGGAGCGCTCCTCCGCAGCCACCAGTGCAGTAAAGCGGACACAGCTTTCCTCCGGAATGGCTTCCAGAGAAAAATCTGCCTCTTCTTCGCTGTACACGCACTGTATCACCGCACTCCCCGTGCGAAGCAAAACAAACGCAAACCCACTCATATGGCGAATTTTATATATGCTGCCGTGAATCTGCACAACCTCCCCGATATGGTTTTTCAGCTCTTCTGCCGCAACCTCCTGATTTGAATGAAAGTTCTTATAATTTATTGTTTTCATAATGTGACCTCCTGAAATTATGTAGTTGTTGTTTTTGTTATTTTGTTGTTTCATTTTTTTGTTCGCAAAATACTGAAACAAGCTCTTGTGTTTGCTTAGTTTTTCACCGACCTGTCTTTGCTGTGAGCACTGTTTTCAGCTTTATATCCATACGGACATCATCCTTATGTCCCATCCGATCACGACCTTTCCATGTCATATTTTCGCTTCCTATACGAGAACAAGGAATTTCGCTTGCGAAACTCCGACGCCGCTTTTGCATCGCTTCAGCGAAAAGATTCCGATGCAAAAGCGTGCGCATCCCCCGGAGGGTTTGTCGTGTTGGAAACACAGTTATCTACACGACAAAAAAACCACACTGGTACCTCCATACCGTGTGGCTAAATACAATGCTTCCCAATCGTATTCATCTATCTATCCACACAGGCACAACACGAACAGCGCTTGTACCTGTGTATCCTACGCAGCTACAAGCGCAATCGATCGTCGTCCCTGTTTGCAATAAACGAAAAGAAAGCCTTCATAATCCTCAACCTCATCTTAAATATTGAGAGCATTCTATCAGAAGTAATCCGATATTGCAAGGAAATTTTTAAACATAACCAAATAAATAATATATCTTGACAAACACCCCTTTTCTGTTATATATTTTAAATAGTAACAGTTATCAATATTATTTGAAGTGAGGTAAAACATGGCAACAATTAAGTACAGCAGACAGCGCCAGTCCATCAAGGACTATCTGATGAGTACAAAGGAGCACCCCACCGCAGACATGATATACTCGCATGTGCGCGAAGAGTACCCGAGCATCAGCCTGGGTACCGTCTACCGAAACCTTAATTTTCTTGTATCGCAGGGCGAGGCGATACGCCTGACCTGTGGTGACGGCAGTGAGCATTACGATGGAAACACCACAAAGCATTATCATCTGTTATGCAGCGGATGTAACCGTGTGGTGGACCTGACGATGGACCCGCTCGACCACATCGATACCCTCGCAGCGGTTAATTTTGACGGTATCATCGAGGGACACACCGTACTGTTCCGCGGAAAATGTCCGGAATGTGCAAAGCAGACCAGAACCTCTGCTTAAGCTCCTCACCCGGACAACACATCTTTACAGTCATTAAAAATTTTTTCAAAAACATTGAAAAAAACTATTGACAAAATGATTTTACTTGTGTATTATTAAATCAGTAATAGTTACTGTTTTTAAAACAACAGGAACAACAACTGAAAGCTACAGGAAAAGCTACAAAATTATTCAAACAAAATTTTATTTCAAATATGAAAGGAGATTTCATTATGGCAAAGTATGTATGTCCAGTTTGCGGTTATGTTCACGAGGGAGATGAGGCACCTGAGCAGTGCCCGGTATGTAAGGCACCGGCTGAGAAGTTCAGCAAGGTAGAGGGTGAGAAGGTTTGGGCCTCCGAGCATGTAGTCGGCGTTGCACAGGGCGTCAGCGAGGATATCATCGCAGATCTGAGAGCAAATTTTAACGGCGAGTGCACTGAGGTCGGTATGTATCTTGCAATGGCAAGAGTTGCTCACAGAGAGGGCTATCCGGAGATTGGTATGTACTATGAGAAGGCTGCCTTCGAGGAGGCTGAGCACGCTGCAAAGTTTGCAGAGCTTTTGGGTGAGGTAGTAACCAACAGCACCAAGAAGAACCTTGAGCTTCGTGTTGAGGCTGAAAACGGCGCAACCGCAGGAAAAACCGACCTTGCAAAGCGTGCTAAGGCAGCAAACCTTGATGCAATCCATGACACGGTTCATGAGATGGCTCGTGATGAGGCTAGACACGGCAAAGCATTCGAGGGACTCCTGAAGAGATACTTCAACTAATACCCCTCGGAAATTATCACTGTAATTCAGTGAAGTCATTTTCACAAAAGTCTGTACCCGCTTATGAAAGTGACAGACTTTTGTGAGTACCTGAGCGATATTTCATAATTTACACGATACGGTATCAGTTGCAAAAAAGCAAACCGTATGCTATAATCTAACGCAGGGCGCAATAACCTAATATATTTTACGCAATAAGTAAAGAAAGGATGAATACCATGAGTAATTTTCAGGAATGGGAAGGCTTTGAAGGCCGTATCTGGAAAGACGAAGTAAATGTTCGTGACTTTATCCAGAAGAACTACAAGCCATATGATGGTGATGAGAAGTTTTTGGCTGATCCGACCGAGGCTACCAACAAGCTTTGGGGCGCATTACAGAAGCTTCAGAAAGCAGAGCGCGACAAGGGCGGCGTTTTGGACTGTGAGACAGAGGTTGTATCCAGTCTTACCGCTTACGGTCCTGGATATATCGATGAGAACCTGAAGGATCTTGAGCAGATCGTAGGTCTTCAGACCGACAAGCCGTTAAAGAGAGCATTCATGCCTTACGGCGGTATCAAGATGGCTGTGCAGGCTGCTGAGAGCTACGGCTACGAGATCAATCCGGAGCTCAAGAAGATTTTCGAGACCTACACGACCACACACAACGATGCAGTGTTCTCCGCTTACACACCGGAGATGCTTCTTGCACGTAAGACACACGTTGTTACCGGTCTTCCGGATACTTACGGTCGTGGCCGTATCGTAGGCGACTATCGTCGTGTTGCTCTGTACGGTATCGATTACCTCATTCAGGCAAAAGAGAATGACAAGTTAAACTGCGGCTGCGGTAACATGTATGATGATGTTATCCGTCAGCGCGAAGAGATCGCTATGCAGATTAAGGCATTGAAGGGCATGAAGGAAATGGCTAAGATTTACGGCTATGATATTTCCAGACCTGCTAAGAATGCAAAGGAAGCATGTCAGTGGCTCTACTTCGGCTACCTGGCTGCCATCAAGACACAGAACGGTGCTGCAATGTCCGTTGGACGCGTATCCACCTTCCTTGATATCTACTTCGAGCGTGACCTTAAGAACGGTGTACTTACCGAGTCTGAAGCACAGGAGCTCATCGACCATATGACCATGAAGTTCCGTATGGTTAAGTTCGCTCGTATTCCTTCTTACAACCAGCTCTTCTCCGGTGACCCTACCTGGGCTACTCTTGAGGTTGGTGGTATCGGTATGGACGGACGTCACATGGTTACCAAGACCGACTATCGTTTCCTTCATACTTTGGAGAACATGGGACCGTCTCCGGAGCCGAACCTTACGGTTCTGTACTCCAGTGCTCTTCCGGAGCAGTTTAAGAAGTACGCTTCCCACATCTCCATCGAGACCAGCTCAATCCAGTATGAGAACGATGATGTTATGAAGCCGGTATGGGGCGATGACTACTCCATTTGCTGCTGTGTATCCGCTACACAGACCGGTAAGGAGATTCAGTTCTTCGGTGCTCGTGCTAACCTTGGTAAGACCTTGCTTTACGCTTTCAACGGCGGTTTCGATGAGAAGCATCGTATCCAGTGTGGTCCTAAGTATGAGAAAATCACAAAGGATGTTCTCAGCGGCGAGGAAGATTTCAAGATGGTTCGCGACAAGTACGAGATCTGGCTTGACTGGTGCGCAGATATCTACGTAAATGTATTGAACCTTATCCACTATATGCATGATAAGTACTACTATGAGGCAGCTGAGATGGCTCTTATTGATACCGATGTACGTCGTACATTCGCTACCGGTATTGCAGGCTTCTCTCACGTAATCGACTCCTTAAGTGCTATCAGATATGCAAAGGTTACCGTAATTCGTGACGAAGAGGGCATCACAAAGGATTTCGTTGTTGAAGGCGATTTCCCTAAGTATGGTAACGATGATGACCGTGCCGATGAGATTGGTGTATGGCTTCTTAAGACCTTCGTTGAGAAGATTAAGCGTCGTCATACTTACCGCAACTCCGAGCCGACCACTTCCCTGCTTACCATTACTTCGAACGTGGTATACGGCGAAGCTACAGGTGCTATGCCTAACGGACGTGCCGCATTCACTCCATTCAGCCCGGGTGCTTCACCAAGCTACGGCGCAGAGACCAACGGTCTTGTTGCTTCCCTTAACTCTGTTGCTAAGATTCCGTATCACTGGTCTCTCGATGGTATTTCCAATACCCAGACCATCAACCCGGATGCACTTGGCCACAGCAAGGAAGAGCGCGTAGACAACCTTGTACAGGTTCTCGATGGTTACTTCGATCAGGGTGCACATCATCTGAATGTAAACGTATTCGGTACCGAGAAGCTGCTTGATGCACAGGCACATCCGGAGAAGGAAGAGTACGCTAACTTCACAATCCGTGTATCCGGCTACGCTGTTAAGTTCATCAGCCTGACTAAGAAACAGCAGGATGACGTTATTGCAAGAACTTGCCATAAGTTCCGCTAATAATTGCGTCATTGATTGGTTATACTAGTCAAAACGAAAGGGGATTTTGAACCTACAGTTCAAAATCCCCTTTTTTAAAATCAAAAGCAATGGCATTCACCCGCCTTGCAGAAATGAGGATATTATGGAAGGAAGAATTCATTCATTAGAGTCTTTCGGTTTGGTAGACGGGCCGGGAGTCCGCTACGTCGTGTTTGTGCAGGGCTGCCGCATGCGCTGCAAATACTGTCACAACCCGGAAACCTGGAGCATGGAAGGCGGAGAAATCTGGACTGCCAAGGATTTGTTTGAAAGAGCATACCGTTATAAATCCTATTGGATGAAAAACGGTAAATTGAACGGCGGCATCACTGTCAGCGGCGGCGAGCCTCTGTTACAGACCGAATTTGTCACCGAATTTTTCGGCTATGCAAAGGAAAAAGGGATTCACACTACGTTAGATACCGCAGGCAATCCATTTACCATGGAGGAGCCGTATTTGAGCAAATTTAATAAACTGATGGAAGTAACCGATCTGATTATGCTGGATTTTAAAGAGATCGTCAATGACAAGCATAAGCAGCTGACCGGATGGGAAAACGAGAACATTATTCAGATGGCAAGATATATGTCGGATATGGGCAAGGATATGTGGATTCGCCATGTATTGGTACCCGGACTCACCGATGACGAGGAAGGCCTGTATATGCTTCGCGACCTGATTCGTGAGCTGAAGACCGTGCGCAAGGTTGAAATCCTGCCATACCATACCCTTGGACTGGCAAAATGGGACAAACTGAACATCAAGTATCCGCTGGAAGGCATCGACCCGCCGACACCGGAGCAGGTAGCCCGCGCCGAAGAGATTCTGGAGGTTGACAAATATAATTAGTTCCGCTCGTCTGCACAATACAACAACCGGGCGAGGGACAGCCCATCCCTTTTTGGCAGCTTAAGGATTCGTTGATTTTGGAATCAACGGCGCAATCTCATCCTCCCATGCTTTTACCAGTTTCTCCACCGACCACGCGGCGTTTGCCGGGCTGGTCGATGGCAGCTTAACCGCATCCTTGCCTGTCTGCGGGCGGATGTATCTGCAGTACAGCTCATATGCCTTTGTACCGTTGCAGTAAATCTGCCGGATATCTGCAGCATTCAGTATGCCGGAAATATCATTTGCAACCACGTTTGTAATGGAAGAATCCGATGAGCCCTCGATTTCGCAGGAGGCAATCACATCCCACACCGCAATATGTGAATTTAGAAGCAGTTGTTTCTTTTCCTCGATATTCTGCGGTTCTGTTTCCCCGGCAAGCCGCGCAATGACCTTCCAGAAACGGTTTTGCGGATGCCCGTAAAAGAACATCTGCTCGCGCGATTTTACTGACGGAAACGACCCTAAAATCAATACCTTGGATTGCTCATCAAAAACCGGAGCAATCGGATGCTGTACTTTTTCCAAAACGTTACCTCCCTTGAGACCACGCCTCTTCTGTTGGCAGACAGGAGAGGCATTTTTATTTCTTCACTTGGTTTCTTTCATATACATCCTCGTCATTGTCGGCTCGCCGTCGCCCTGCACCATGCACAGGAACTTCCAGCCATAGCGCTCATAAAACGAGGTATGCCCGGTAATCAAATATAAGGTCTCGATGCCTCTTTCCTTCATGTCATCACATACAAACTGCAGCATCTTCCCTGCAATTCCGCGGCAGCGGTATTCCTCATTCACGTACACCGCGCACACATTTGGCGTCAAATCCTTTCTGTCGTGAAAATCATTCTCAATCACGCCAAGCCCGCCAATCATTTTGTCCCCATCCAGCACAATGTACCACTGCGGCACCGCACTTTTAAGTTTTAAGCAATCTTCCATACTCTCAAGATAAGCTTCTTTTGGGATGCCCCACCTTTCATGGAACCATCCCGCCATCTCTTCCTTTAATTCCGGTCTGTCAACCAGTCTCACTATGCTATAATCACTCATGTTTATTCTAATTTCCTTTTGTTAATTTTATAGTGCCCTGTTTTGCTATTTCAGTGTTATTTCAGTGTTATTTCAGTGTTATCTCAATGCTATTTCAGCATTCTATCATCACGCATGCATTCGTTCTGCCGTCAAAACACAAGCCATTACGAAGCCTCTCCGATATATTTTCCTGCCTGTGCATGCCACATCTGAGCATACTTTCCGTCCATTGCCAGCAGCTCCTCATGCGTTCCCTGCTCAATAATACGTCCCTTTTCCAACATAAAAATGCGGTCGGCATTTCTAGTAGTGGACAGTCGGTGGGAAATATAGAACACCGTCTTGTTCTTTGCCGCTTCATGCATTGCCTTATTCAAATTGTACTCTGCAATCGGGTCCAGCGCACTGGATGGTTCATCCATCGCGAGAATGTCCGC
>CAMALD010000008.1 GCA_945836355.1 uncultured Lachnospiraceae bacterium
GTTAGTCCGAGAAACGCGCCCCCCACCGAATACAGCAAAAACTCCATTCCTGCGCGGATGGATTCTCTGCTTCCTTCATGAAGGACAAGCGGAACCAGCAGCAGTGTCATCATCTCATAAAACAGATACATGGTAACCAGATTACCCGCAAAGCAGAGCGCTGCAATCACGCCCTCCGAGCAGAGAAAGAAAATCTGGTAAAAGCGCTCGCCTTTGTCGTGCTGCAGATAATCGGCAGAGTAGACCGATGCCAGAAACCACATAACCGCGCAAAGTCCGCCAAACAGAATCGTCAGACGGTCCGGGCGAAGACGAAACACCAGACGCTGTGTCATGCGGAACAATTCGAGCTCTCCGCCCGTTGCAGCCGCCGCAAACACCAGAACAAGCTCCAGAAGGGTGACAGTAATTACATACCACAGGCGCACCCTGCGGTTTTTAAAGCCCTTCACGCAGGCAATTAAAATTCCCGCTAACACCGGAAAGAGGACCGGCAGCAGCAATATCCAATTTTGATCTACATTCTGATTCATGCCTCTCACCTCTCACCTACGAAAACGTCTTTAATCCCATCTCGATGGCATCCTCGATCAGATTTGACCAGGTACCCAGGAAAACGTTCAAAATAATAAACAGCACCAGTGCGACTGCCATCGTCCGCGGCAGCCTGTAGTCCTTTGCGGCAAGCTCCCTCTTCGGATTCGGCGTGTAGATTGTGATGACCGCGCGGATAAAATATACCGCATTCAATATGGTACTGATTGCCAGCGCCACCATGGCAACTGCCATCTTCCTGTTCGACGCCAGCAGCGCTGCCTCCGCAAAATATACCTTTGAGGTAAAGCCTGCCAGAAGCGGTATACCTACCATAGAAAATGCACCGACCGAAAAAGCAATACCAGCCAGCTTATTCCGGAATCCCGCGCCCTTAAGGTCCGAAAAATCCTTGCTGTCGCCCGACACATCCGAAAGCCCCTTTGCTGCGATAAACAGCATGGACTTCGACGCCGCATGGGACATGATGTGGAATACCGCCGCCACGGTGCCCATCGGCACTGCCAGACCGATACCCATATAGATATATCCAATCTGCGCCACAGAGGAAAACGCAATCAGCCTGCGGACATCGTGCTGGTAAATTGCCATAACCGACCCCGCAATCATACCGACCACACCAAAGACAAACAAGATATTGGTAACCTTGTGGTCCAATACAAAATCAAACCCGAATACGCGGTAAAAAATTTTAAAGAGCAGGAAAATATAGCCCTTGGACACCAGACTTGACAGGATTGCCGCAGAAGACGGCGTGGAATATCCGTAAGCGTCCGGCAGCCACGAATGGAACGGAAAAAGAGCACTCTTTATCGCCAGTCCGACACTCATCAGACCTATTGTGACTGTCAGCGGAAACGCATACTCCCCTGTCCGCGCATATACCGAAATCTGCTCATGAATATTCACCATCAGCAGATGTCCGGACACATCATAAAGCATGGTGATACCGATCAGAAGCAGACCGGAGCCCACCAGGCTCATAATCATATATTTCGTTGCCGCCACAAGCGTATGACCATTGCTGCGGATCATAATCAATGCCCCCGCCGCAATCGTATTGATTTCCACAAAAACATACGCGGTAAAGAGGTCGTTGGTATAAATCAGCGCAAGCAGGGATGTCAGCATCAGATTGACCATCGTAAAATAAAGGTTGGTCTTGCTCTCTTCAATATCTATGGTTATATAATGCTCTCCGCCAAGTACCGACAGAAACATGATGATGCAGAAAAACAGTGCCAGAACAGCCTCCAGCACGCCGACGCGGATTTCATTGCCCCACGGTGCCGGAAAATGTCCCATCATGTAGGTATACTGACCGTATTTTGCCGCATACCAGAGTACACATCCGTTCATCACTCCGGCCAGAGCAATCAATCCCATGCTCAAACATTTTGCAGGCTTCGCCTTCAGCACGGAGCAGATGACGCCGCCCATCAGGCACATTACAATATTAAATAGCGGAAAATTCTGTATGATATTCATGGCATTATCTTTCCTTTACCTGTTCTATTCCCTGTTCTTTTTCCGTCGCCTGTTCTTTTTTCACAAGCATCGTGATAAAATCGATATCCAGCGTATGATATCTGCGGTATAAACGGATGGTCAGGGATAACATAACCGCAGTAACGCTGACCGAGACCACGATTCCGGTCAGCACCAGACCTGCCGGTACCGGATTGATGTAATCCGTCACCAGTCTGGAGGCATCCGGGCCGTCCGGAACAGGAGCCACACGCCCCTCTATGTAGCCCTTGGCGGCAAGAAACAAGTATACTGCCGTATCCATTATATTAAATCCGATAATTTTCTTAATCATATTGCGGTGAAACAGCAGCGTGGTAAATCCGATACCAAACAGAATTACCGCCACTGCTTCATAATAATTATTCAACAAATTGCCCATATCAGATGCCACCCTTTCGGAAAATCGCATAAAATGCATACATTGTACAAGCTACCACACAGCCCACACAGATGTTCAGCGGCAGAATCAGCCCGCTGCTTATGATATCTCCGGCTGTGCCCAGCGGAATACCGCTGCTTAAATGGTTAGCACCGCAGAAAAACGAATAGCATTTTGCCACCGAATAAAACAACAGTGCACAGAGCGAAATCGTAGAAAAGGTTTTGTAGGTAAAGAAACGCTCCGTCTTCTTAAAGCCGAATGCATTCAGGTACAGAATCAGCCCGGCGCCGATGATTGCACCGCCGGAGAAGCCTCCGCCCGGCGAAATATGACCGTTTAGTATGACATAGATACCAAACAGAATGATGCACGGCACCAGAAAAAAGGCGACCTTCTGCAAAATCCTGTCATTCTTCGGCTCAAATTTCCGGTCATCCTCCTCCGCAAGCTGGGCGCTGGTCGTTTTCCCGTCCTTCCCGTGGTCGATTCGCAAAAGAATCAGCACCGTACATGCCGCGATAAACAGAACATGGGACTCTCCCAAGGTATCAAACGCCCGATAATCCAGTATCATTCCGGTCACAATATTTACCGCGCCCGTTTCCTCCTGTCCCCTCTCAATATAGCGCTCCGCCACCTCATTGCTGTTTGCGGGTGTCCCGGCAGAGCCAAATCTCGGCAGCTCAGCCACTGTTTCTAAGAGCACGATAATAATGGCTGCGCAGATCAGCAGTGCAACAAAACGGTAAACACACCGGAATACACGGACTCCGCCGGTATTCGGCCAGTCTGCACGCTGCTTGAGTGCCTCCTTAATCTCCTTTTCCTGCTGTTCTCTCCAATATCTTCGAAAGCTCTCCCTTTCTTCCTTTCTCTTTCTTCGCAGGCTCTGTGTCGTGGTTATTTCAGCAAGCTGCTCCTCTTTGTCACCTTCTTTTGCCTGCGTTAATTCCAGGCGCTTCTCCTCCGGCATCTCCTCGCCGTTGACAAAGCGTTCAAACCGGCGCCACCTTGTATTTTCATAATCCTCTCTGATCTTACTCATTTTTCATCCCCCACTTCAGGACAGGTGATTGCCACCCGCATTACTCTTCGATTTCATCCTTTTTTTCATCCTTGCGCTGATCAATCGCACGAATCTTCTTTAGCGTAACAAAGAACAAAACACTGGTAACCCCGGCACCAACCGCAGCCTCTGTAATTGCCAGATCCGGTGATTCCAGCAAAATCCACAGAATGCTCATCACCAGGCTGTAGGACATAAAAATCACAACCGAAGTCAGCAGATTTTTGCTGATACTGGTCGATATCGCACATACAATCAGTAAAGTCAAAAGAATCGCTTTAAAAATCAACATCCTCTGCCACCTCACATTCCTCTTTCACCTTTTCCTTATCGGTGGTAATCTCCAGTCGCGCGATGACGTGGGATGCCACCGGGCTCGCCATCCAGAAGAAGCAGATGATAACCACCATCTTCAGGGAAGTAAAATTCCAGCCGTTTAAAATAATCAGTCCAAGCAGCACAAACAATATACCCAGCGTGTCATTCATCGCCGCCGCATGCATCCGGTTCAGCACAAATTTGAACTTATAGACTCCGATGGTTGCAATACAGGAAACCACCAGACCAAACAGGAGCAATGCTCCGCCTGCCAAAAAGCGCACCCATTCCATTGCCATCTACCTCCCGTTTTCCGACTCTTCTTTTTTCTTCTCTTTTTCTTTAAAAACACCCATATATACCTTTACCAATACGACAACGGCCAAAAAACTGATCATTGCATATATGAGCGCCACATCCACCAGATAACCCTCCTGCATTTTGACTGCGAGAATGGCAATCATCATCATCGTCATCGTACCAATCATATTGACAGCAACGATGCGGTCTGCAATCTTTGGCCCGATGATGGAGCGAATCAGACAGCAGAAGCACAAAATTCCAAGCACCACCAGTGCCACCGTTAACAAAACATCATACGCCCGTCCCATCACATCAATCCTCCCGGCTTTCCATTTTTCTCAGGCGCTCCACAAAGGAAGAGGCTTCAATTCCTTCGCCCAGCTCTTTATCCAGACAATGAACCAGATAGGTGTCCTCGTCCAGGGTTACGGTAATCGTCCCCGGTGTCAGCGTAATCGAATTTGCCAGCACCACCTTCGCCGCCTCCCCCTTCAGGTCGGTCTCAAAGGTCAAAAGCTTGTGCTCCACGACATACTTCGACGATACAATCAACTTCATCACACAAAAATTCGCTTTCACAATCTCGGCAACAAGCAAAAACAGATAGGCAATTCCGGCAAACAGATTACGGTACGCCCGCATATCCTTGCGAATGCTGTAATCCATAAACCTGCATAAAAAAAGGAAGATCAACGACACAATCCCTATCCCGAGCAATACAATTTCCGGCGTTATTCTCCCATTAAATATGATCCAAAGAGCAAAAAGTAAAATAAACATAGCACCCTCCGACATCCTTACAAAGTTCTACATCGTTTTCAAACTACAACATTATAATACCGACATTTTTGATTGTCAACATGGCAATTCATCATGCTACGCACCATTTTTTCTTAATCCACGCATAATTTTTTGCGAAACGGAGCATTCTTTTTACAGATACAAATAATGAATATCGAGGGAAAATGACGATGTATAAGGTTGAGATATGTGGTGTAAATACTTCCAGACTTCCACTGATAAATAACGAAGATAAGGATGCTCTCTTCGAGCGCATCAAATCCGGCGATGCTGCAGCCAGAAATCTGTATATAGAAGGAAATCTGCGTCTGGTACTCAGTATTATCCAGCGCTTTTCCGGAAGCAATGAAAATGTGGATGATCTTTTTCAAATCGGGTGTATCGGACTCATGAAAGCCATCGATAACTTCAATGTAGAGCAGGGAGTAAAATTTTCCACTTATGCTGTGCCCATGATCATCGGTGAGATACGCCGTTATCTAAGGGATAACAATTCCATCCGCGTATCGCGCTCTCTGCGTGACAATGCCTACAAAGTAATCTACAGTAAGGAAGCCTTTATCAAGGAAAACAACCGAGAGCCTTCCATGGAAGAATTATGCCGGATTTCCGGTCTTGCACGGGAGGATATCATCACCGCAATGGACGCCATCCAGACTCCCGTCTCGCTATATGAGCCGGTCTACACTGATGGAGGCGATGCTCTGTATATTATGGATCAGGTGAGTGACAAAAAGAACCGCGAAGAAAACTGGATAGAAGAAATATCCTTAAAAGAAGCTCTAAAACGGCGTCCCGAGCGTGAAAATCATATCATCCGCCTCCGGTACTTTCAGGGAAAGACCCAGATGGAAGTAGCGGACGAAATTCATATTTCACAAGCTCAGGTAAGCCGTCTTGAAAAGAATGCGTTAAAAAATATGCGGAATTATCTCAGCTCCCGTTAACGATCCCACTTATCGCAGAGTGCATTGATCTGATCTGCAAACTTGGCAAGATCCTTGTTTGCTCCCTGCTCGTTATGCCGGATAACCGTAAGCAGGCGCTGGCCAGCGGCAAGCAGCCGTGCAAATACACCGGTAGGCTGTTTTGTCGTCTGACGCTCGACGCGGGTCATGGAACCCTCACGCAGCAATGCGCCGTCCTCCAGACTGTACGTTGCTCCGGTGAAAGGTGCCACGGCATTCATACAATAATCATTTCGCAGACAAGCTGCAAAACTCTCCGCCACGGAATCCTCTCCGTGAACGACAAAGACCTTTTGCGGTTTCTTTGTAAATGCTTGAATGTAGCGAAGAAGACCGTCCTTATCCGCATGTCCGCTGATGCCGAGAAATTTGCGGATCTGCGCGCGCACTTCGATGGTTTCTCCGAACAGCCGCACCTCCTTTGCGCCCTCGTAAATGGCGCGTCCGAGCGTCCCGTTTGCCTGATATCCCACAAAAAGAATCGTCGATTCAGGACGCCAGAGATTATGCTTCAGATGGTGCTTAATACGTCCCGCCTCACACATGCCCGACGCAGAAATAATCACCTTCGGCTTTGGATTAAAGTTGATAGCCTTGGATTCGTCAGCCGATACCGCAATCTTCAAGCCTTCAAAATGAATCGGATTGATCCCCTTGCGCACCATTGTAAGCGCTTCCTCATCAAAGCACTCTTCCGTATTCTGGTGGAAAATATTCGTTGCCTCCACCGCAAGCGGACTATCGATATATACTTCAAAATCCTCAAAGCCGCGAATCAGCTTTTCCTCTTTAATCTGACGCATAAAATACAGCATTTCCTGCGTTCTGCCCACTGCAAAGGACGGAATCACCACATTGCCGCCCCGCTCAAAGGTTTCCTGAATAATGCTTGCAAGAGTTGCCACATTGTCAGCTTCCCTCTCGTGCAGACGGTCGCCGTAGGTGGACTCTACAATCAGGTAATCCGCACTGTCAATGTAGGATGGATCCTTGATAATCGGCTGATTGAAATTTCCGACATCTCCCGAAAATACAATCTTCTTTGTGAGCTCCCCTTCGGTAAGCCATATTTCGATGCTTGCCGAACCAAGCAGATGCCCGACGTCGGTAAAACGAAGCCGGATGCCCTCGCATACCTCCACCATCTGCCCGTAAGAGCAGGAAACAAAGCACTCCATCGCACCTACCGCATCCTTCAGCTCGTAAAGCGGTACATATTCTTCCTTGCCTGCACGCTTTGCCTTACGGTTGCGCCATTCCGCCTCGAACATCTGAATGTGCGCACTGTCCCGCAGCATCACATTACAGAGATCGGTGGTCGCCGTCGTTGCAAAAACCTGCCCGCGAAAGCCGTGTGCATAAAGATACGGAATCAGTCCGGAATGGTCAATATGTGCATGCGACAGAAAAACATAATCAATCTCCGCTGCGGCTACCGGAAGCTCCGCGTTTTCATAGGTATCAGCTCCCTGTTCCATACCGCAATCAAGTAAAATGTGTTTTCCGCACGCCGAAATATAGTGACAGCTTCCCGTTACCTCGTGTGCCGCTCCAATAAACATTACCTGCATGAATACCGCCTCCTGTTCTATAATTTGATAACCTTTAGTTCTCTTCCGCCAGATTCAGCTGACTGCGTATCTCCTCACTGTCCACAGTTACCCTGTCTCTTCCGTGCTCCTTGGAATAATACATTGCCCAGTCGGCATGCTGCAGCAATACAGCCGGATGCTTGCAGCAGGTCGGATATCCCGTAACGCCGACACTGACATTCACGCCAACATACATTCCCTCATATTCCAATTTCATATTATGCACATTCTCACGCATCTCCTCCACGATGGCAAGGCATTCATCCACCGTCTTTTCAGGAAACGCAAGCACAAACTCCTCACCGCCGTATCTTGCCGCCATACCCTGATACTTTTTCGCCATATCGCGGGCGAGTCCGGCAATCGATGTGATAACCAGATCGCCGAAAAGATGCCCGTAGGTATCATTCACATGCTTAAAGTGGTCAATATCAAAAAGTGCAACCGAAAGCGGCTGTTCATTTTTCACCGCATCCGCACAGAACTGATCCATCATCACATTCAAATGTCTGCGGTTATAAATACCGGTCAGTCCGTCACGAACTGCCATGTTCTGCATCTTTGCATACAAAAGAGCGTTGTCCAGAGCAATCATGAACTGTACCATGATGGTATCAAAAAACACACGGTTATCCGTGAAATAATCAAATTTCGGATAGAGGCTTAACAGCGCACCGATGGCATGATTATCTTTATGCAGCGGAATCACCAGAAGAGAACCGGTGTTTTTATCCACAAGAAAGTCATATTGCTCCGCGCGGACATGGTTGTCAACATAACCATTGCGGTAATGCATATACTCCTCGAGCGCACCGTCACAAATCCGCTGAAGCATCGTCGCTTCGGCCTTCTCCGAAAAAACAGATTTCATCACACAGATGGGCTCATCGTTCTCAACCGTATTCTTATTGAGAACAATCGCACAGCAGCTAAGCATCAGTTCATTTTTCAGCGATTCGGTCATAATTTGCAGAAGCTGCTTTATATCCAGCACCGATGTGATGGCCTTTAAGATATCATTCTGCAGAATCATTTCGGTATTGGCACTGTTAATGCGGTTATACGCCGCCTCCAGCTTAATCTTCTGGACACCCAGCTCCTTGTTAACCTTTTTTACCTTCTCCTGATGCAATTTCAGCTCTTCATTGATTTCTTTTGTATTATCTGCAAGGCGCCGCTGCTCGAAAAGCTTCTGTTCCAGCTTATCCAGTTCCTTCACAACGATCTTTGACAGATACACCCCCATAATTACAATCGACATCAATATCCCGGTTTTCTCAAAGACCTCCTTCATATCCATGCTGGATACAAGCACATTGATAAGAAGAATCGCAGCCGCCGGAAGGACAGTCAGCAGCTCGGTAATGACACGGACAAAAATATCGCTGTAATCAAACGAAAAAATCAGCTGCAACATCAGGCAAAGAAGCATCAGGCTGGTGATTGCCAGAAGCGCCGGAGTATCATGTGTAATAAATGCGAAAGAATATACTATCAACTCGGCTATGCGCACCGCAATCCAGAACGTACGTTTCTCATACAGTTTAGTGGTGCCCATAATCAAATCTGCAACAAACAGCATACCGGAAACCAAAAGCCAGAATACAGACACCGTTGCCGCCTTTTCGACAAAGTAAAATATGAAATAGACAAACAACACCATGCTTAAAAGAGAATTGCACCGTGAACTGACCTTCTGCATATCTGTCAAAAGCTTTTTGTCCATTTATTTACTCCTCCCAATATAATTGTATATAGTCCCCCATATCGATTGGTGTTGAAAACTCCGCAGGCGCCCCGTTGACTTTGATTACAACCCTGCTCCCTTTCGCTGTTTTGACATCAAAATGATAAACATCCAGAATATCCACAAAAATATATGAGCTCTTTCCCTTCAGCGTAACCGGCGTGGAATTCACCGTGACCCGGATGGTTCTCGGCTCCGCCGGGGCGCTCTCAAACTCATAGTCCACATTGAATTTTTCATGTGTTTTCTCATCAGGCTCCGCCGGGGCGCTCTCAAACTCATAATCCACACTGAATTTTTCATATATTTTCTCGGCAGGTCCCGCTGGAACATGGTTTACTAACATGCCATCCTTATAGGTCATATCCATAAACTCCAGCAGCTGGCTCAAAGTATAGTAATTCTGAATTTCAAGCTGATCCTGATTCTTGATATCATAATATTCGGATACCAGATTTTCCCCCGCACGGATAAACTTCGGGCAGAGAATCTGTTTGCCGTTGACCGTAAACTCAATCTGACTGCGATATTCCGCAAGCTGTCCGACGGTCAGGGCGGCTGGAGCTCCCGCTGTGGAAGGCGTAATCTCAATCACATCGTTCGCCTCAATCGGCGTATTGATGCCCACGGTCCTGCCGTTCAGCGTAATCTTTGCCGGCTCCCCCTCCTCGCCGCGCACCAGTCGCTTAGTTCCGTTTATGTAAAATTCCAGCGGCGTTCCCCTCTTCGGAAAAAGTCCGTCGTTCGGGAACCCGATTGCCACAGCCGCATCCAATACCATCAGCCGGCTGTTGTCATATAATTTCACTCTCTCCCTGTTCACCTGGACAAAGATAAAATTGTTTTTCTGTTCATAATAATTTAAACAGATACCGATCGGTGTAACCAGAAGAGGATCCTTCTTGGTATCCGTAAGGAATGTGACCGCCCCGAGCACTTCCTCGCCCCGCAGTGCCACGCGCTCCTTCGGAAGTCCGAGCTGCTCTGCGAGCATTTTGGTAAAGCTCGGAATCTTGCCGCCGCCACCGACAACAAACACGGCGCTGACCGCCTTGCCGCCGTTCAGCTCCATAATGCGATCAGACACCATTTTGGTAATCTCCGCCACCTTATCGTTCGTCTCCGCAATCACCTGTGCGGGTGTGGTCTTCCCCTGCAGTCCCATGATATCCTTATAATTGATTACCTTCTTTTTTGTCGAAGCCGCCAGCTTGATCTCCTCCGCGGTCGCAAAATCCACCAGATGCTTCTGCACCAGCACATCCGTCACCGCATCGCCCGCTGCCGGTATCATGCCGTAAGCTACTATGGTACCCTCCTTCGTGATACAGATATCGGAGGTGCCCGCTCCCACATCGACCAGAGCAATGTTTAAAAGGCGGAATTTTTCGGGGATAGCCACATTGATTGCCGCTATCGGCTCGAGCGTAAGATTATCCACCTCAAGCCCTGCCTTGCCGACTGCCGCATATAACCCATCGATAACCTCCTGTGGCAGAAAGGTAGCCAGAATTTCGGCTGCAATACGGTTGCCCTTATGCCCCTCCAGATTGGTAATCATAAAATCATTCAGATAGTAATGCACTACCGTGTACCCGACACAATAATACTCCACGGTTTCATTCTTCGTTTCGCCGCGGATGACCTCATACGCTTTCTCAATCCCGATCATCTCAAGGGAATGGATGGCTTCCGCGTTGATTACCTCATCCGTATAGCCTTCCTCCTCAAGATTCTGCTCCGCGCGCACGGTGACCGTCTTTAGCACCCTGCCTGCCGCCGCAATACACACGCGATCCAGCTTACGGCCAAGGCTGCGCTCAAGCTCACGCCGCACATCGGCGATCGTCTCAGACACCTTCTGGATGTCATGAATCTGTCCGTCCAGCATGGCACGGGTATCATGATAACGCACACTCTGCGCCACCACCACAAACTGGTCGGCATTCTGCTTATAGCCCACCGTGCCCACTACACTCCTTGTTCCTATATCAAGACCAAAGACAAGCTGGTCAGGAATATTCCTTCCATCCATGTCGGTACCTCCAAATTTGCTCATACAAATGTACTCCATAATAATGCATTACGCTGTAATAATCAGTATAACATAAAATCTGAAGTTTTTCTACTATTTTTGCTTTTTTTCTAATATTTCACGCATCTGTCCGAAAATCATATCGGTTGTCACCGAATTGCTGTTATCAATCACCGCGGTTGCCACCCTGCGGTACTCAGCCTCCGGCTGCTGTCTGGCAAACAGCTCATCGATTTTTTCATCCGAATATCCGCGGCTAATTTTCAATCGTTCCCTGCGCTCCGCCTCCGGCGCATACACATACCACACCTCATCGCAGAAGCGGTCATATCCTCCTTCAATCAAAAGCGCCGTCTCAATCAGCAAAAACTCATACTCATCCTGCTCACGTTCCCTTTTCACCGCATCCATTACGTAATTTGTGACAAGAGGATGTGTCAGCGAATTCAGCTTTTTCAGCTTTTCACTGTCCGAAAATACAAGCTGCGCCAGCGCAGCACGATCCACGCTTTTGTCCTCCTTTAAAATGCCCGTGCCAAATTCAGCAGTCACCGCAAGATACGCCTCTCCCCCTGGTTCCATCTGCTGTCTTGACACGTCATCCGTCAATATGGCAAGACAATGAAAATGCTCCTGAGCCACCTTTACCACCGTCGATTTTCCGCAGCCGACGCCTCCGGTCAGTCCGATAATCCAACCCATATTCTCACTCCCTAATCAAGAAAAGCATCCTAATCAATGCGCATCCAGCCAGTTGTCTCCTTCACCGGCTGATACCTCAAGCGGCACGCGAAGCTGTGCCGCGCCGGACATTTCTTCTATCAGAATCTGTTTCACCGCTTCCTTTTCCTCCACGGCTGTCTCAACCAAAAGCTCATCATGAATCTGCAGCAGCAGTCTTGAGCGGTAACTACCCTCAATCAGCCTGCGATCCACACGCAGCATCGCTATTTTCATGATATCCGCAGCCGTTCCCTGAATCGGTGCGTTCATCGCCACACGCTCCTCCGCCTGCCTCTTCATGAAATTCGTGCTCGCAATATCCGGCAGCGGCCGGATGCGTCCAAACATAGTTCTGGACTCCTTTTTCTCCCTCGCGTCTGCCACCAGCCGGTCCATAAAAGCCTTCACGCCCGGATAGGTATCAAAATAATTCTTCATATATTTTTCTGCCTCATGGCGCGAGATGTTGAGCCCTTGTCCCAGCCCGAACGAACTAATGCCGTAAACAATCCCGAAGTTCACTGCCTTCGCGCGGCTTCTCTGTTCCTTCGTCACCTCCTCAAACGGCGTGTTAAACACCTGTGCAGCCGTAATGCGGTGAATATCCTGCGCCTCATTGTAAGCGGCAATCAGGCGCTCATCACCGGACATATGGGCCAGCACGCGCAGCTCAATCTGCGAATAATCCGCATCCAAAAAAACAAAACCCTCCTCCGGCACAAAGACGCGGCGAAGCTTGCTGCCCGCCTCCATGCGTATCGGAATATTCTGCAGATTCGGCTCGGTGCTGCTGATTCTTCCGGTTGCCGTAACCGTCTGGTGAAAGCTTCCGTGAATCCTGCCATCCTCCCCGATATACACCGCCAGCCCGTCCGCATAGGTGGATTTCAGCTTAGCAAGCTGTCTGTACTCCAGAATCCGGTCGACCACCGGATGCTCACCGGAAAGCCTCTCCAGCACCTCCGCCGAGGTCGAATAACCGGTTTTCGTCTTTTTCCCGCCCTTAAGCCCCAGCTTTTCAAACATAATCATACCCAGCTGTTTTGGCGAATTGATATTAAACTGCTCGCCCGCAAGCTCCCATATCTCCTTCTCCAGCGCACTGACCCGGTTTCCAAGCTGCTCCGCGTATTTTGCAAGTTCATCCTTCTGCACCCGGATGCCTCTTTGCTGCATTGCAAACAAGGTAAATACCAGCGGCATCTCAAGTTCATAAAACAAATCGTCCAGCCCTTTTATCGTCAAAGCCTGCCTCAACCATCCCGCCAGCAAATAACTCATATTACAGGACAGGATAGCGTGCTTTTTCACTCCGTCTGCTGCAAACAGCGCAGCCTCCGGCAGGGAGAGCTTCTGATACAAATCCTTTGCCTCCGGCAGCGCAATGCCGTACAGCTCATTTGCCAGCACTGCATAATCATATGCGCCGCGCAGCGGATTCAGAAGATAAGCTGCAATCCGGATGTCAAACATCTGCCTCTTTGCATGAAGCCGGTACAGAGCTTCCGCATCCAGCGCTCCCAGCTGCTCCTTTAACCCGTTTGTCACCAGCAGCATACCAAGCTCTGCAGCCTTGTAAAGCAGCCGCATCACTGTCTCTCCGTCCGTCCTTCCGACATAAACCCGCGCAGCATCCGTCATAAACGCAGCCTGATACACTTCTCCCCCGGAAACCAGGAGCTCAAACGCCAGAACCGCATTATCCTTTGCGGCAGCCTCAAGCACTTCCTCCGTAAGTTCAGAAAGCTCAAGGCTTTGCTCCGGCTCGCGGTAACCCGGCGCCGCTCCCGGCTCCTGCGCACTGTGTGCTTCCCCGCGCGGGCTGTCCGGTGCGTCCTTGTGCAGACTCATCGGTACATTCTTCTGCATCCCCTTCCGTGCAGACTCCGATGCACCACCAGATGACACAGCCTCACCCGCCGCATTCCCGGCTCCTACAGCACCCTCCGGCACACCCCCTGCAAACGGATTTCCTTCTCCTGCGGCCGCAAAACCATCCGCGTCCATGGCAGAACCCTCCTCCGGCACAGCGGAGAACGGATTCGCCTCAGCCGGCACAAAATCGTTTTCCTCCTCCCCGCTTTCGAGCTTTAAGGATTTAAACTCAAGACG